>CAYWVI010000034.1:0-15454 GCA_964461905.1 uncultured Rhizobium sp.
ATAATGTTGAACCTGACGATTTAATTAAATTTGGATTAATTCCTGAAATTGTTGGAAGACTTCCTGTTATAGCTCCTCTTGAAGGTCTTACAGAAGATGATCTTGTTAAAGTTTTATCAGAACCAAAAAATTCTATCGCTAAGCAATATCAAAAACTTTTTGAACTCGATAAAATAGAATTAAATTTTGAAGAAGGTGCTTTAAGAGAAATTGCAAAAAGAGCAATTGAATGCAAAACAGGAGCTCGTGGTCTTCGTGCAATTGCTGAAGAAATTCTTCTGGACATAATGTTTGAAGCTCCATCAGAAAAAAACATAAAAAGTGCTACTGTAACTAAAGAAGTTTTAACAGAAAAAAAACCTTTGAAAATCTCTTACTTAAGCGAGAAAGAAATTTCTGAAAGATCTGGGAAGAAAATGGTTTCTGTTATTAATAAAAAGAAAGTTGAAGGTTAGTTATTTTATCACTTCAACTTCAAGTGCATGCAAACCTTTTTTAAACTCTTCTTCTAGCGATTTATTAATTTTACGATGAGCATTTACTCTGCTTAAATTAATAAGATCATCAGATGCAATTTTTATAGCAAAATGAGTTTCTCCACTTCCATCATCTCCCAAATGTCCTGCGTGAAGTTTTGAATTATTAATCACTTCTAAAATTTTAGGCTGAAAAGCTTCGATTAATTTTCTTTCTATCCTTTGTTTCATGTTAATAACTTTGTTAATAAAATGTTCAAAACTTGTGACTTACTCACAAAAATATTTTTTGTTAAGAAGTTATTATTTTTCTTAACAATTTCTTAACAATTTTTTTGTCTGTTAAAAAGTTTTATCTTTTAGAAAAAAATTGTTAATAACTTTTATAAATCTTTTAAAATAAAGGATTTATCGCATATAAAATTGTTAATAACTTTGTTAAAAATTTTTAACTAACTAATTAACAACCCTAATAAAAATAACTAAAATCTTTAATGAATAAATTAATTAATACTCTCCTTAAAAAAGATAAAAATTCTCAACCACCAATTTGGGTAATGAGACAAGCAGGAAGATATTTACCAGAATATCGCGAAATTCGTTCAGGAGTAAGTAATTTTTTAGAAATGTGTTACACTCCAAAATTTGCTTCAGAAGTCACATTGCAACCAATTCGTAGATTTGGTTTTGATGCAGCAATTATTTTTTCAGATATTTTAGTAATTCCTGATGCTCTTGGTGTGAAAGTTGAATTTGTAAAAAACGAAGGACCAAAACTTGGTGAATTTGAATTAAAAAATCTCAAACCAAACAATATTAAATCGCATTTAAATCCAGTTTTTGAGGCTTTAAACATCGTTAAATCAAAATTAGATAGCGAGACAGCTTTAATCGGTTTTTCTGGTGCTCCGTGGACTTTAGCTTGTTATATGATTGAAGGTGGCGGATCAAAAAATTTTGAAAAAACTCGCCAAGTTGCCATGCGCGATCCGCAATATTTTTCCAACTTAATTGAAATGTTAACAAGTAGCATTGTTGAATATCTATCTCTGCAGATAAAGGCTGGTGCTGATGTTGTAAAATTATTTGATTCTTGGGCGGGTGTTTTGCCACCAGAACAATTGAGAAAATGGGTGATTGCGCCAGCAAAAAAAATCGTCTTAGAACTTAAAAAGTTACATCCAGAAATTCCGGTAATTTGTTTTCCAAGAGGAATTGGTTTGATGTATGAAGAGTTTTCTAAAGAAGTTGGCTCGCAAGGTTTGGCTTTAGATCAAAACCTAGAGAAAAATTGGGTAAGAAAAACTTTGCAGGAAAATTTGGGTCAAGTTGTGCAAGGAAATTTAGACAATATTTTGCTAGCTTTTGGATCTAAAGAAGAGATCGAAAAAGAGGTTTTAAATATTTTAGAAATTTTTGGAAATCAGCCTTTTATCTTCAATTTAGGTCACGGAATTTTGCCACAAACCCCAATTGAAAATGTTGAGTTTTTAATGAAACTAATAAGGAAGTAATTTTATTTAGAATTGGCGGAAATTGATTTGTTAAATTTCTTGAATTGCTCCCAAGATCCATCTTTTCCAAAGCTTAAAATTCCAACGCCTGCAATATTTAGATCTTCGTAATAAAGATAAGTATTTATTAGTTCTAAAGCTGTTAATTGGGCAGAAATTGTTGGGTGGTCTTTGTTTGGAATTATTTCTAAATTTGGTCGTGATTTTTGATAATTTATAAAAGCACTTTGAGTTTTATTCAAAAATCCATCTGGGTAAGGTGGTCGTAATTTTTCATAAAAAATTCGCCCTCCTTTATTATCCAAAAGATTTAATTCGTAACTTACGGTGCAATTTTTGCCGCCAAAATCAGATAAACATTTTTCCAATGTTGAAATGTAGTAGTTGCAAATAGAGGGATGTTTTTTATCGCAATGCGTGAGATATTTAAAAAAGACTTCATCTTTTTGAATTGGAGCTTTGGTGTATAATTTTTTATCTTTTTCTAAAACTGCGAATTTATAAGAGCCGGAAAAAAGTTTTGGGACGCTTTCATAAACTTCAACAACTCTAAATTTGGTGTTTGGCGGGATTATTTCTACAACTTCATATTGATTATATTTATATCTGCTGCCTGAAGATATGTCGCTAAAAGACAATAAATCAATCTCATTTGTTTTGAGATTTTTTGTAGCCATGAAATATTCTGGCGTGGCTGTAATCTGATTTTTAAGTGGATGATTTTTTATTGTAGTTGGGCTGTCGCCTTTAGAAATTGAAGAGCTAAGAACAAAAATTATAAAACAAAAATTTGTTATGATTTTAGCTGTTAATTTCTTCATTATTTGATGATTAATGTAGTTACTTTGTAAATTTATTCTTTTTTAAAATCTTCCATAACCGTCATCCAAATTGATGAAATTGCTTGAGCGGCAATTCCTTCTTCGCGACCAAGAAAACCAAGTTTTTCAGTAGTTGTTGCCTTTACGTTTACGCGATTTTTTTCAATTCCTAAAACTGTTGCTAATTCTTGTTCCATCTGTTTTTTAAATTTAGAAATTTTTGGTTTTTCGCAAATTATTGTGACGTCTAAATTTAAAATTTTCGCGCCTTTTTTTATCAAAAGATGTTTGATGGTTTTTAACATTTCGCGCGAATCAATATTTTTCCATTTTGCTTCATTTGGTGGAAAATGTTCGCCAATATCTCCTTCACCAATCGCTCCTAAAATAGCGTCAATTGCGGCGTGAATGCCAACATCGCCGTCAGAATGAGCTTCAATTTTTTTATCAAACTCTATATCAACACCACAAATTCTGATAAAGTTATTTTCGTCTTTTTGTCTTTCGCGAAAAGTATGTACATCAAATCCTGTGCCGCAGCGATTTTCTTCTTTAACGTTTTGAGATAATATTGAAGCAAGGCGACAGGCTCTTTCATAGTCTTCTTGCGTGGTTATTTTAAAATTATTTTGCGATCCCGGAACAATCGCTACAGGAATTCCAGCATATTCGTTTAAAGAAGAATCGTCAGTGAAATTAAGATCTTTAAAAGCGATGTGAGATTCTAAAATATCTTTGTAAAGAAAACCTTGTGGAGTTTGTGCGCGCCAAAGATTTTCGCGCTCAAGAGTCCATTCAATTTTTCCGTCAGAATATTTTTTTAAGGTATCTTCAACGGCAACAGCAGGAATAACTGCGGGATGGGTTTCGAGTTTTTCTAAAATTCCGTTAATTACGCGCTTTGAAACAAATGGACGAACGCCATCGTGAATTAAAACTTTGTTTGGATTGTAATCGCGCAAAGCTTCTAATCCAAAGCGGATTGAAGCTTGACGAGTATCTCCGCCAAAAACTGGATTAAGCAAATCAAGACCAGCAATGGCTTCTTCGTAAAGCGAAATATCGTCAGGATGAATTACGCAAATTACATCAGAAATTTTTGGATGATTAAGAAACGCTAAAATTGAATGACGCAAAAGAGGAAAACCAGCAATTGGCAAATATTGTTTTGGCAAACCTTCGCCTTGATTAAAGCGATTACCGCGTCCGCAAGCGGTTATGAGGGCAACAATTTTAGGCATTTATTTTTTGCTGATAATTATCTTGTTGAGAAATTTGAGCTAATTTTTTTCGACGATTCGTCTTTCCATTTCGCTGCGGAAATTTTTGATCAAACCTTGAACTGGCCAAGCTGCAGCGTCTCCCAATGCACAAATTGTGTGACCTTCGATTTGTTTGGTAAGATTATAAAGCTGATCAATTTCTTCTAATTTAGCGTTTCCTTCAATCATGCGATCCATAATGCGCATTAACCAACCAGTGCCTTCGCGACAAGGCGTGCATTGACCGCAAGACTCGTGTTTGTAAAAATGTGAAAGTCGGGCAATTGCTGCAACTACGTCGGTTGATTTATCCATAACAATTACGCCAGCGGTTCCAAGACCAGTGCCAACGGCTTTTAGCGAATCGAAATCCATCAAAACTGTGTCACAAACGTCTTTTTTAATCATTGGCACTGATGAGCCGCCGGGAATTATCGCCAACAAATTATCCCAGCCGCCGCGCACGCCGCCAGCATGTTTTTCGATTAATTCTTTTAAAGGAATTCCCATTTCTTCTTCGACGTTGCAAGGTTTGTTAACGTGACCCGAAATGCAGAAAACTTTTGTGCCAGTATTTTTTTCGCGACCCAAGCCAGCAAACCAAGAAGCACCACGACGTAAAATTTCTGGAACAACAGCAATTGATTCAACGTTGTTGATAATTGTTGGACAGCCGTAAAGCCCAACAAGTGCTGGAAATGGAGGTTTTAAACGTGGTTGACCTTTGTTTCCTTCTAAGCTTTCAAGCAAGGCAGTTTCTTCGCCACAAATATAAGCACCGGCTCCGCGGTGAACATAAATGTCTAAATCCCAACCAGAATTGCAGGCGTTTTTGCCAATTAGTTTTGCGTCGTAAGCTTCGTCAATTGCGCGCTGCAAGGCAACCGACTCATTATAATATTCGCCACGAATGTATATATAACAGGTGTTAGAATTAATAGCGCGAGCAGCAAGCAAACAACCTTCGATTAATTTATGTGGATCGTTGCGCAAAATGTCGCGGTCTTTACAGGTTCCTGGTTCAGATTCGTCAGCGTTAATAACTAAATAATGAGGCTTTCCTTCTTTTGGATCAGATTTTTTTGGGGCAAATGACCATTTCATTCCTGTTGGAAATCCAGCACCACCGCGGCCGCGCAACCCAGAGTCTTTAACTTGCTGAATCAGCCATTCTGAACCTTGATCAAGAAATTCTTTGGTACGATTCCAATCACCTCTTTTTTTTGCAGCTTCTAAATTTGCCGACTCAAAGCCGTAAAGATTGGTAAAAATTTTGTCCTGTGCTTTAAGCATTTGTGATTAATGAAAAAGTGAGAATGAAAAGAAAAGATAAGTTTTTGCAACGTAAAATTGCTTTTGCTAGAAATCAAGGAAGGACAAAAACTTTGTGCAAAAAGTCACACAAAAAAAGTCTTAATTTTTTTTAAGACTAATAGATTGATAAAAAAAAATGTGTAAATAAAAATCACTTATAAATACATCGTCTTATCCCAATAAATTAAGGAAATTTCAGTGCTCAAAATCCAAAATATTTTGAAAAGTATTCTCATGTTGTCCCTTGTGACAATGCAATTTTCTTGTGCGCACGGTAGACTAGATCCATATGATGTCCAAAATGGCCTTAGTAGAGACGAGATAAAATATGGCTTAATTAAAAGCCCCGAAAGAAATTCAAAAAAACAAGATTATCAAAAAAAAGAAGAAGTTCCAATTCCTGCTGTTTCTAAGCTAATTGTTACTCCACCACCACCAGTTATTGGCGGAAGCAAAACCCTTTCTTTTTCAGTTACGGAGCAAGTTCCTTTAAAAGATGTCTTAATTGAGTTAGGTCGCGTTACACAAATTGATGTTGATTTAGATCCTGCAATAACCGGTGGCGTTATTATCAACGCTAAGAATCGTCCTTTTAAAGAAGTAATTGATCGTATTGCTACTCTTGGCGGCTTGCGATACAGCTATCAAAATGGAGTTTTGCATTTTGAGCGCGACACTCCTTTTATGAAAAACTATTTTGTTGATTATTTAATTGATGGTCAGCTTTGGTCGGATGTTGAAACCAACATTACTGCTATTTTGTCTAACTCAAGCTCTTCTGTAGCCACTACTGAGGGTGAGTCGAATTCCACAGTTGCTTCTTCTATTTCTTCAAACAAATCAGCGGGAATCCTTTCGGTTTTTGCAACTGAAAAAGAACATAAAATGATTGAAAGCTATCTTGCAGATGTTGAGCAGGCTGCCTCGGCGCAAGTTTTAATCGAAGCAAAGATTGTTGAAGTTACTTTAAGGGAAGAGTATGCGGCTGGTATTAATTGGACGAGCGTTGGTAAGCAAAATAACATAAGTGCTCTCAACGGCTTTACCGCTGGAGGAGGTATAACCTATGTTGCCTCAGGATTATTTAATGCGGATCTTTCTGCTTCAGTAAGTGCTCTAGAAACATTCGGTACTGCTCGTACAATTTCTAGCCCTCGTGTTCACGCTATGAATAACCAAAAAGCGTCACTAAACTTTTCAGAGAAGTTAGTTTATTTTAAAATTGATTCAAACCAAAGCACGGTAACTGCAACCACCTCAACCACCACCTCAAACATTACTTCTACAAGGCAAGAGGAAGAGGTTGGTGTTCAGTTGGATCTAACCCCTTCCATTAACGTTAGAACTGGAGAGATTGTAATAAATATAAAACCGCAATTGTCAGTAAAAGGAACTCCTGTTCAGGATCCTGCAGTTTCAACAACGAATTTAGTGCCAGTGGTTAATAAAAGAGTAATTGACACTATCGCTAAGGTTAAAAGTGGCAATATCGTTATTATTGGAGGCTTGATGAAAGACACCACTGAAAACAAGGATTCTGGAGTTCCTTTTGTAAACAGAATCCCAGTTTTAGGCTGGCTCTTTAAGTCGATTGAAAAGAAGACAGAATTAATCGAGACCGTTATATTTATTAAAGCCACCATTATTAAGCCGGGCGTTGGAGCTGTCGGCAAAGTTGACCGCGACTTCCAACAAAAATTTGACCCTAACCGTCGTCGCTTTTTCGACAATTAGTCATGAAATCAATTCTAAAATATATTCTTCTGGCCGGTATTAGAGATCGTCTCTATATCGGCCTTTTCGTTACTTTGGCGGCATCTTTCTCGCTATCCATTTTTTTGGGATCGACATCATTCGTTGAAGCTCAGCAAACAACCTCAGCTTACATTGCTGGATCATCTCGCGCAATTCTTGCAATTGGCATGATTTTATTTGTTTGTCTGAGTGTTTCTCGTGCTTTTGAAAATAAAGAAGTTGAATTCATTATTTCAAAATCAATCTCGCGTGAACAGTTTATTTTAAGCTACATTGCTGGGTTTTTTCTCGCTGCTTTTCTAATTTTTATTCCGCTGATTGTCGCAATTTTAGTTGTAACTCAGGCGAATAAATTTGGTTTGTTGGTTTGGTCAGCAAGTTTGCTTTCCGAGCTAATGATTATTATTTCTTTCGCTCTTCTCGCCTCTTTAATTTTGAAAAATTCTTTTTCAGCAATCATGGCATCTTTTGGATTTTACATGATTTCGCGCTTGATGGGAGTTTTTGTTTTGGCAATTAATTTGCCGCAAGATGTTGCCCAAGCCAAAAATCAAGCTTTAGGTCTTAGCTTAAAATTGCTTTCCGCGCTATTTCCGCGTTTAGATCTTTTTACGCAAAGCGACTGGTTGTCTTACGGAGTTGCAAATGGAGGCAATTTAAAAATTATTTTTATTCAGGCGTTAATTTACATTCCGCTCATGATTTTCATGGCTTTTCACGATTTTAAAAAGAAGCAATTCTAAATGAGTTTCCGACTTTTTTATCACGTTTATTCTCATAAAATTTTCTTCTGGTTTTTTGTGCTAGTTTTTTCTTGCCAAATTTTCTTTTGGAAAAAAACCGAAAACCTAAAACCAAGTTTTGACATTGTTCCGCCTGCTCCAAGTCAATATGTGATTTCGGCAATTTCTCTTGGTGACAAAGAATTTCTTTTCCGCGTTTTGGCAACAAGATTGCAAAATTCTGGCGATGTTTTTGCGGGGTTTTTGTCATTAAAAGATTACGATTATTCCCGCGTTTATCAATGGATGAAAACTCTCGACACGCTTAACGCTAAATCAAATTTTGTTCCAGCAATTGCGGCTTATTATTATTCGCAAAACCCTAAAACAGAAGATGTGCATTACGTTGTTGATTATCTCGAAGAACATTCTGCAAAAGATATTGATGCAAATTGGTGGTGGCTTTTTCAGGCAACCTACATTGCTAAGAAAAATATGGGCGACATGAATCGCGCGCTCGAAATTGCTTATAAACTTAGCGAAAACAATGCCCCAAGCGCGCCATTTTGGACAAAGCAATTGCCAGCATTTTTGCACGAAGAAATGGGCGATGCTTGCATGGCTTTTTCAGTGATTGAAAGTTTGATTAAAGAAAGCGAGAGTGGAGCAAGAAACATCAAGCCAGAAGAAATGAATTTTATGCGCCATTTTATAAATGAGCGATTGGCAAAATTAAAAAAACAAAAATTTGATCCACGTCAATGCAGTCAACAAAATTAGAAAATGAAATTAAAAAAATTGTTGAAATCGCACTTCTTGAAGATTGCTCTTTAATTGATGTTACTTCTGATTTAACTATAAAGAAAAAGCGCGATATAAATTTTAAAATCGTCGCTCGCCAAGATATTGTTTTTTGTGGTGAAAAAGTGATAAGAGAAGTTTTTTTACAAATAAAAAACTCTACAAAATTTAAAAATTCTGAACTTCTTTTTAAAGTTTTAGCAAAAGATGGAGAGGCAATAAAAACAGGAAAATCAATAGTTACAGGACAAGGTGACGCAAAAATTATTTTTGCAGCAGAAAGGGTTATTCTAAATTTAATTCAGCATTTAAGCGGAATTGCCACAATAACTAAGAAGTTTGTTGAAAGACTAGATAATAAAAAAATCAAAATTCTCGATACGCGCAAAACTTTGCCGGGTTTGCGAGAATCGCAAAAATATGCTGTAAGAATTGGAGGTGGAAAAAATCACCGTTTTAATTTGTCAGACATGATTTTGATAAAAGATAATCACATTGCAGCGGCAGGTGGAGTTGCTGAGGCTTTGAAACTAGCAAAGAAAAACCGCAAACTAAAAGTTGAAATAGAATGTGATACATACAATCAAGTTGTGGAGGCAATTTCCCTAGAGCCAGATATTATTATGCTTGATAATATGACTGATGTCGAAATTGCCAAATGTAGTAAAAAAATTCGCTCTTACAAAAAGAAAAAAATTCTTATCGAAATCTCAGGAGGCGTTGATTTTGACAGAATGCAAAATTTAGGTAGGCTTGATGTTGATTTTATTTCAATTGGATCTCTAACGCATTCTGTTAAGGCTGTGGATATTGGCTTAGATATTATTTAAATTCTTTTTTCTTTAAGCATGACTAAAATTACCCAAGCTTTTATTTTTGCCGCAGGTCGTGGAGAACGCATGCGGCCACTAACTGACACGGTTCCAAAGCCATTGGTTAAAATAAATGGCACATCAATTATCGATTATTCAATCAAAAAATTAGATAAAATTTCGAGCATTAAAAAAATCATCATTAATGGTTTTTATTTGGCAGATCAACTTGCTGAGCACATCAAAAAACTTAATAATCCTAAAATTATTTTTTCGCACGAAAATGAAAAAATCGAAACTGGCGGCGGGCTAGTTTTTGCAAGTGAAAAAATCAATTTTGATGAGCCGCTTTTAACTATTAATGGTGATATTTTATGGCAAGATTCTGCTGAAATTTCTGACATTGAATTAATCAGCAACTCGTGGAATCAAGATGAACAAGATATTTTATTGGGTTTAAAAAAAACCGAAGATTATTTTGGTTATGAATCTAATAAATTTGGTGGTGGAGATTTTGATTTTGATGGTAAAAAACTTTGGCGTTTTTCTGAAAAGAAAATGAGTCACGCTTTTGTTGGTTTGCAAATTATCAATCCAAAAATTCTACAAAAAGCACCAGAAAAATGTTTTTCAATGTCGTATTTTTATAAAGCAGCGATCGCCAAAAATGGTCAAATGACAAGGGTTGGTGGCGTTGAGTTAAAAGGAAAATATTTTCACATCGGAACGGTTGATGCGATTAAAAAAACAGAACAACAACTTTAACAAATGAAAGTAATTTCTTGGAATATAAATTCGCTACGTTTGCGTTTGCCGCTTTTAAAAAAATTTGTGATCCAAAGCAATCCAGACGTGATTTGTCTGCAAGAAATCAAAGTTTGTGATGAAGATTTTCCTCTTTTGGAAGTGCGTTCTTTAGGTTTTGATTTTGTCGAATTTTCGGGCGAAAAATCTTATAATGGTGTGGCGATTTTATCAAAATTTCCACTTACAGAAATTAATAAAATTGATGTTTTGAATTATGGTCATAAACGTCACATTTCGGCAAAAATAAAAGATGTTGAGATTCATAATTTTTATGTGCCAGCGGGTGGCGATATTCCTGATGTTACGCTAAATGATAAATTCGATCACAAGCTGAAATTTATTGATTGGATGACTGATTTTTTTGCTCAACAAAAAAATAAAAAAATTATTATTTTAGGAGACTTCAACATTGCTCCACTTGAGCATGACGTTTGGTCGCATAAACAATTGCTAAAAATTGTTTCGCACACGCCAATTGAGGTGGAAAAGATGATGTATTTACAAAAAAGTTTAAATTGGATTGACACGCATCGCCATTTTGTTGACGAGTCGCAAAAGCTTTATTCTTGGTGGAGTTATCGCGCCAAAGATCCGCTTGGTGCAAACAAAGGACGTAGGTTAGACCATATTTGGGCAACTCCGAATTTGAAAAATAATATTAAGTCGATGAAAATTTATCGCGATTTTCGTGCAGAAGATCAGCCTTCAGACCATGTTCCAATTGAAACAATATTTAGCCTAACAATTTAGAGGAGGATCCCGTGAGTGAGTTTATCAATTTATTGAATAAATTGCTTAATTATAGAAATTTTGCACAAATCAGAGAAGAGGTTGCCAATTTAAATCCACAAAATTGGGCGGAAGAAATAACAAGCCCCGAAGGAAAAAGAATATTAAAATTAGCATTAAAAAATTCTGATTTAGAGGCTCTTTCTGCAATATTTTTTAATCCTTATGAAAATGCAGTTGCTGGTACTGAAGCCTATAGGCTGAAAGAACAGAGACAATTAATAATTGATGAGGAGTTAAAAAACTTAATTCCAAAGGCATCATTGGATAACATGTTCTTGGGAAGGATAAGGATTCCAGAAGAGGCGAAAACCATTTCTGAAATGATGATCTGGAATGAAAAATTATTATCCTTGTCTAATCCAGAGGCACTGCAAGAAGAGATTTTGGCATTGGAAGGCTTGTCGGAAAAAGAAAAGGATATAAGGATGGAAGGGTTGGCAAGAATTTTAATTGGATTAAGAAATCGCAATCAGGATATAGAAGTAGATCATTGGGACGCAGTTTTTATCGATATGCCAGCTATTTTGGCAGAAAATCCATGGCGTAAATCAAGCTTACCTGACGATTTGTGGCGTGGTGTTTTTATGGAAATGGTGATGCAAGGTAGACACGCGGATGTAGAGTCAATGCTTTTATCTTTGAACGAAGATATAAGAAGAGATTTCATTGAACAAGGAGGTTGTTCTTGGGCGTTAGAGGAGGCAGAAAATCAAGAGCTTGAGGAGGTTACTGAAGCAATCGAAATGGTCTGCGAGGAATTAGAGATAGATTTAGAAGTTCTCTATAGTTATTTGTCAGATGATGATCAAATAAGAGGAGATAGTTTTATTTTTCCAGTAGGCGGATTGCAGCCATTTTTGACAGAGCATCAAATTGATATTGAAGAAATATCTAATTCCGAAGAGTCGGATAACGAAGAAGAAAAAGTAGAAACAAGTTATAATTCTCCTTCATCAAGCCCTGAAACAAAAAGCAATAAAAGATTTAGTGGAAACAACGATAGAGAAAATCAAGGTGGTGGAATAGTTTAGGCATGAAAGAAATTTTGATTAACTCTAAAATCGAAATGGCAGATTTTGCCAAAGAAATAGCAACTACAGCAAAAGTTGGTGATGTTGTCGCGCTTAAGGGAACTTTGGGTGCTGGCAAAAGTTTTTTCGCCAAAAATTTTGTTAATTCTTTGCAAGAAAAACCAACCGAAGTTTTAAGCCCAACCTTTAATTTGGTTTATTCTTACTACACAGCAAAAGGCGAGATTTTTCACTTTGATTTATATCGCCTAAAATCGCCAGAAGAGCTAGAAAACATTGGTTTCTTTGATGCTT
Organism: uncultured Rhizobium sp.; assembly: GCA_964461905.1. Classification (GTDB taxonomy): domain Bacteria; phylum Pseudomonadota; class Alphaproteobacteria; order Rickettsiales; family UBA1997; genus UBA2645. Next base: position 12,402 of record CAYWVI010000034.1, read on the forward strand.
TAAAAAGCGGAATTTGTTTAATTGAATGGCCGGAAATTGCCGTAAAATTTTTGCCCAAAAATTATTTAGAAATTGAAATTAAAGCTGTTGCTGGCGAAGGTGAAGAAATGCGCAAAATTTTTATTAATAATTTGTGAAGAGCGCTAATTAGTTTAGGTCAAAAAATAGAAATGAAAAAATTAGCACTAACTGCGTTTGTTTTTCTTGTATCTACAATCGAAACTTTTGCAGAAATCTCTGAAAATAAAAACTCTAGCGAGCAAGAAAAAAGTTATTTTGTTAAGTCAAAAGGCTACAGCTCTAATCCAGAATCTGATCCTCCGCAATATGTTGTTCAGCTAGATCAAGCTGGAATTAATGCATTTAAAAACGTTGATTGGATTGATCTTGGGCTAAATTATCGAGTTCGCTTTGAGCATCGCGACAATGATTTTCGCAAGTCGGTTGATCGAGTTGATAACCCAATTTTGTCGCGCACACAAGCTTATTTTGGCATAAAAAACATTATTGATCCTTTGCGATTTGCTGTGGAGCTACAGGATTCAAGAAGGCATAATAGCGAATTTCCGCGTGCCACTGGCGATGTTAATAAGCTGGATGTTTTTCAAGCTTACGGCGAACTCTATTTTAAAAATCCAATCATTCTTGATCGCCCTTTAAGCCTTAGAGTTGGGCGTATGGCTTTTGAAATTATCGACCGCAAATTATTTTCTCGTGATGATTGGGGAAATGCTGGAACCAATTTTCAAGGTTTTAGAGCGATAGTGGGTAAAAAAGAAAATGATTGGCAGTTCGATAGTTTTGCTTTTCAGCCGATGGTTAAAAAGCTTGATGAAGCTGATCATAAAAACAAAGACAGATGGCTTTATGCCGCGGTTCTAAATTGGCGCAGATGGTCAGAAATTGTCACCTTGCAGCCTTTTTATTTTAAATTGGATCAGAAGGAATCTGCGGTTTCGCAAAAAATTAGAATCAACTCGCCGGGTTTCAGGCTTTTTGGCACTTTTGGCAAAAGCGGTTTTGATTATGATTTGATCAGCATTTATCAATTTGGAGAAGCTGCTGGTCAAACTCATAGAGCTTATGCTTACGCCACTGAACTGGGTTATAGATTTGAGCGTAATTGGCGACCTAGATTTAGTTTGACTTACGGCTATTCCAGCGGTGATAAAAATCCAAACGACGCAAAAAATCAGCGTTTTGAAAGGCTTTATGGCTTCAACCGACCTTGGTCTAACAGCAATACTATTGAATGGGAAAATCTTGAAACTCTAAAAAGCCGAATTGAATTTCAGCCGCATAAAAAATTGCATATGGAAGGAAGTTATAGTTTTTATTGGCTGGCAAGTGCAACTGACAGTTGGGCTCGAGCAAATTTACAAGATAAAACTGGCAATAGCGGCGAGTTTATTGGTCAAGATCTTGATTTTCGCGCTCATTACAAAACCACAAAGCATTCAAAAATTACGCTAGGATTTGCACATTTTCGTCCAGGAAAATTCACTAAAAATGTTGGCCGCAATAATTCGTCTGATTTTGTTTATCTTGAGCTGACTCTTAATCCTTTTAAATAGAGATTTTATTGCTTCATCGCCTGCTTAATAAATTTCTGAAAATCATCGGCTTTTTCAAAGTTTTTGTAAACCGAGGCGAATCTTACGAAAGCAACCTTGTCTAGTTTTTCTAGTGCCGACATAACCAGTTCGCCAATTTTTGAAGAAGTAATTTCGGTTTCGTTTTCCATCTCAAGTTGGCGCACAATATTATTTACCAGCTTTTCAACTTGTAGCTCGGCAACTGGCCTCTTTCTCACTGCCATTTCCACTGATTTTTTTAATTTTTCGGGGTCAAAAATTTTCTTCTCGCCGTTTTTTTTAATCACCAAAATTTCTCGTAATTGCACGCGCTCAAATGTTGTAAAGCGCGAATCGCAAGCCGCACAATAACGGCGACGTTTTACCGATTCGCCATCTTCTGAAATTCGGCTATCTTTAACTTGTGTTTCAATATTTCCGCAAAATGGACAACGCATAAGAAAAATTTTTCAAAATTTTGTTCTATACCAAAAAGACAAAGTTAACGCTATCAAGAGATTTGTAGTTTGGTAAGTTGGATTGCTGCGCGCAAAGTGAATTCGCGCATCCGCAATTGGTTTTTATTCGGTATTTTTTTCGGTTAGAGCTGTTTTAATGAAACCTTCTAAATCACCATCTAAAACGGCTTGAATATTTCCAGTTTCAAAATCGGTGCGCAAATCTTTCACCATTTGGTAAGGATGCAAAACATAAGAGCGAATTTGATGTCCCCAACTATTGTCGGTTTTTTCACTTTCACTTTTTGCCAAAGCTTCTTTTTTCTTTTTCATTTCTAAATCAAAAAGTCGTGATTTTAGCATTTTCATGCATTCGGCGCGATTTCTGATTTGCGAGCGATCAGTTTGACATTGCACTACAATATTGGTTGGCAAATGCGTGATGCGCACGGCAGAATCTGTTGTATTTACACCTTGCCCTCCCGGACCTGATGCGCGAAAAACATCAATGCGCAAATCTTTTTCTAAAATTTCAATATCAATTGTATCATCAATTTCAGGATAAACCCAAACAGAAGCAAAACTAGTTTGGCGTTTGTCGTTGGCGTTAAATGGTGAAATGCGCACTAAGCGATGTACGCCAGATTCGGTTTTGAGCCAACCATAAGCAAAATGTCCTGAAATTTTTAACGTTGCTGAGCGAATTCCCGCTTCTTCGCCTTCTAAATAATTAACAATTTCGACTTTAAATTTTTTTGATGAAGCAAATCTTTCATACATGCGAAGAAGCATTAAAGCAAAATCGCAGGAGTCAGTTCCGCCAGCACCAGCATTGAGATCAAGAAAGCAGTTATTGCTGTCGGCTTCGCCTGAAAACAAACATTCAATTTCAAAAGTTTGGGCGTTTTTGTTTAAATCCAAAAGGTTTTTTTCAGTGTCTGACAAAAGTTGAGAATCATTTTCTAACTTAGCTAAATCGAAATATTCGTGATTGTCTTTTAAGCCAGTTTCAATTGCTAAA
>CAYWVI010000035.1:0-5713 GCA_964461905.1 uncultured Rhizobium sp.
AATCGCTTTTGCGTCCAAACGGACGACTATTCAAAACTTAAATTTTATTTAGGTTTTTGAGCACCGTATTTTGAACGAGCTTGTTTACGATTTTTAACACCTTGAGTATCCAAAGAACCACGAACGATGTGATAACGAACACCCGGCAAGTCTTTAACACGACCACCACGAATTGCTACAACAGAGTGCTCTTGTAAATTGTGACCTTCACCTGGAATATAGGCAATAACCTCAAATCCATTGGTCAATTTCACACGAGCAACTTTACGCAAAGCTGAGTTCGGTTTTTTTGGAGTAGTTGTATAAACACGTGTACAAACACCTCTTTTTTGAGGGCAACCTTTCATCGCTGGAACCTTGTTCTTAGCGGTTTGTTTAACTCTTGGTTTTCTAATTAATTGATTAATTGTAGGCATGAAATGCTCTTTTTCTTTTTGAAATTATTTTGAAATTATTTTAGAGGGGCGCGGTTTTTAGGAATAAAAAAATGTTAGTCAACTCGAAAGTTTATTTATTCCTAAAAATCCGCACCAAATTCTGCTCGTATCTTTTTTTACAAGCAGAATTTAGTAAGATTTATTACAAATCTTTTGCATTTCCAGCCAAGTAATCAGCAACGCCTTTTGCATCGGCTTTCATGCCTTTTTTGCCTTTATTCCAACCAGCTGGGCAAACTTCGCCATTTTCTTGGAAAAATTTTAGTGAATCAACCATACGAATTGCTTCATCAATGTTACGTCCAAGCGGCAAGTCATTTACAACTTGATGACGAACAACACCTTCTTGGTCAATTAAAAAAGTTCCGCGTAAAGCAACTGCTTCACCTGTTAAAACATCGTAATCACGAGCAATTGATTTAGTAAGATCGGCAACTAAAGGATATTGAATTTGACCAATTCCACCCTTGTTAATTTCAGTGTTTTTCCAAGCAAGGTGAGTAAATTTTGAATCAACTGAAACACCAATAACTTCAACACCACGATCTTTGAATTCTTTTAAACGATTGTCGAAAGCAATAATTTCAGAAGGGCAAACAAAAGTAAAATCCAAAGGATAAAAAAACAAAACGCCAATTTTGCCTTTTAAAAAAGAGTGAAGATTAAATTTTTCATTGATTTCGTTATTTGGCATAACTGCAGCCGCAGTGAAATCTGGTGCCATTTTTCCAACTAGAACTGACATGTTTTTTGAAATTTGTTTTTTAAGAAGTTGAGTGAATTACTCGGTTATTAATTTAGAAATCAAACTGGCGAAAATCAATTAAGAATTTTGGTAATTTTTTATTTGCTTTTGCGACCAAGGTTTTTAAATTTCGCCCTCCAATTTTTAGCACATTAAAAAACATATTTTCTCATAAATTCATGTCTCTCTTAGATGCAAAACCAATTTATAAACCATTTAATTATCCTTGGGCTTACGATGCTTGGTTAAAACAACAGCAAATTCATTGGCTTCCTGAAGAAGTTCCTTTGGCTGATGATGTTCGCGATTGGAAACATAATTTAACTGCTAGCGAAAAAAATCTTTTATCGCAAATTTTTAGATTTTTTACTCAAGCCGACATCGAAGTAAATAACTGCTACATGCAACATTATTCTCGCGTGTTTCAACCAACAGAAGTGAAAATGATGCTTGCCGCTTTTTCTAACATGGAAACTGTTCACATCGCAGCTTACTCACATTTGCTTGATACAATCGGAATGCCTGAAACTGAGTATTCCGCTTTCATGAAATATAAAGAAATGAAAGATAAATACGACTACATGCATAAGTTTGGTGTATCTACAAAAAAAGATATTGCCACAACTCTAGCTGCTTTTGGTGGATTTACCGAAGGATTACAACTTTTTGCTTCTTTTGCTATTTTGCTTAACTTTCAGCGTTTTGGAAAAATGAAAGGAATGGGTCAAATTGTAGCTTGGTCGGTTCGTGATGAAACACTTCATACTAACTCAATTATTAAATTATTCCGCACTTTCTGCCAAGAAAATCCTGAGGTTTGGGATGAAGAATTAAAAGGTCGAATTTATGAAGCTTGCGCAACAATAGTACATTTTGAAGATGCCTTCATTGATTTGGCTTTTGAAATGGGAAATGTTGAGGGTTTAACCGCTCGCGAAGTGAAACGCTACATTCGCTACATTGCAGACAGAAGATTAAATCAATTAGGATTAAAAGACATTTACATGATCGACATCAATCCTCTTCCTTGGTTAGACGAAATCTTAAATGGTGTTGAACATACAAATTTCTTCGAAAATCGCGTGACTGAATATAGCAAAGCCTCTACCACAGGAACTTGGGAAGATGTTTTTGCCGAAATTGACAAAGGTCGCGAAAAAATGTTAGCAGTTTAAATATGCCAAAAATCAGAAATAAATTCTTAGTTTTAGCTCTTTTTATTATTAATTTTTTATTTTTTGATTTTAAGGCTTTTGCCAACAGTAGCCGCAATCTTACAATCTTTGCTGAACCAAATATTTCATTAGCACTCACTAAAATTGCTCGTCTTTACTCGCAAAAACATGATGTGGTTGTTTCAGTAAATTTTAACTCTTCTGCCGATTTAATTAACAGTATCGACTCGGGAGAGCCAGCTGATATTTTTATATCTGCCCATACTGATTGGATTGAAACACTACAACAAAAAGGCTTGGTTGACGTTTACAATATTGGTCTTGTTGCCAGAGATTCTTTAGTATTAATAACCGCAGAAACAAATCGGGATATACCGAAATCTCTAAATCAGAAAAATATTTCTTTGGAAGAAAGTTTAAAAATTTTAGATCAAAATAAATCTACTCTAATTATAGATTACACAGGAAACTCCTCTGGCAAATTCAGTAGCGATCTTATCCAAAAAATGAATCTTTCTAACCTGCAACTATTTCGTAAATTAGCGGAAGATAAATCTCCTGTTTTTAGCACAATTCAAAGCGATAATTCTTACTATGCTTTGATACTTGCAAGTCAGGTAAAATCTCATGCTGGATATAAAACTTTAGCAACAAAAGATGCTGGGATACTTTATCGTGCATTAGTAATTGCTGGAGACAACATGGATATTGCTCGAGAATTCTTAAAATTCTTAAAAACAGAACCTGCTAAAAAAATTTTAAAACAAAGTGGTTTTGGAGAAATTTAACCTCTATATAACTATCTTTTTTACTCTTACCATCAGCAAATCGTGACCACGCTTTTTTAAGATTTCAAAAGCATAATCATCTATTTCAAATTTCTCTCCTTCTTCTGGAATTCTTCCCAAACCATGAATTATAAAAGCCGCTAAATTGTAAGCATTATCACCTTCTAGCATCTCCCAATCAAGTTTTTTATTAATGTCGCGAATCAGCGTTTTACATGCTATTTTATAGGCTCCCGACTTAACTCGAATAATGTTTATATCAGAATTATCATTTTCTTGCTCTTTAATTTCGCCAACAATTTCTTCCAAAATATCTTCCAACGTTAAAAGCCCAATCATTGAGCCATATTCATCAACCACCAAAGCAAATCTTTTTTTCTTTTTGCGAAAAGCAAATAATTGCGATCTTAAACTATTGCTTGATGGCACAAACCAAGGCTTAGAAATTGATTTTTCTAAATCAAATTCATCAATTTTTCCTTTAAAATTATGCAATTCTTTTAGCAGTTTTCTAACGTTTAAAATTGCTACAACATTTTCTTTATTATCACGCCACAATGGAATTCTGGTATAATCAATTTCTAAAGCTTGGTTAACAATTTCAGAAATTGATAAATCAGCATTAATAGAAACCACGTCTTTACGATGAACCATAATCTCGCTAATTTCTGTATCTGATAAATCCAAAACACCATCTATTAAATCTTTGTCATATTTAAAAATTGATCCTTCTTTATGTTTGAGATCAACCGTGTCACGAATTTCTTCTAATTCTTGTTCTTTTGATGTTTGACCTGATCGCCCAAAAAAGAAATTAATCACTACTTGAACAAGTTGTTGCGTAACGTGAGTAAAAGGAAATAAAACTTTTACTAAAAAACTTATTGTTGGAGCAAGAAATACCGCTATTTTGTCAGGGTTTTTTAGGGCAATTGCTTTAGGCAAAATTTCAGCAAAAACAACAACTAAAACAGTCATAATTACTGTTGCATAAATTAATCCAGCTTCACCAATAATTGCCAAACCAGCGGCTGTTGCCAAACCAGAAGCTAAAATATTAACGGCATTATTTGCCATTAGCATTGTGCTAATTACCTTTTCGCGATCTTTTAAAAGCTTCTCCACAATTTTAGCGCTTTTATTTCCTTCTGTTGCCATACGATGAATTCTAGCACGAGAAACTGCTGTAATAGCTGTTTCAGAGCAAGAAAATAAAGCTGAAACCAACATTAAAAATAGCACAGAAACCAAATAAATGGTAATTATATCCATGAGTTAAAATTTATTAAAATTGATACGCGGATCGATCATCTTATACACAAAATCACTGACAATATTTGTAATCAAGCCCAGCAATGTAAAAAAATAAAGCGTTGCAAACATTAATGGATAATCACGAGACAAAGCTGCTTCATATCCCAAAAGCCCTAAGCCATCCAAAGAAAAGATCACTTCAATTAGCATTGAGCTAGTAAAAAATATGCCAATTAATGCCGAAGGAAGACCTGCAATTACAATCATCAAAGCATTGCGAAAAACATGTCTATACAACACCTGATTTTGATTTAGACCTTTAGCATAAGCCGCCAAAACATATTGTTTATTGATCTCTTCCATGAAGGAATTTTTGCAAAAAAAAGTTAGCGAAGCAAAACCACCAATCACCATTGAAATAAGCGGCAAAATCATATGCCAAAAATAATCAGCTATTTTGGCATACCAGCTTAATTCTTCAAAATTAGGAGAAGTAAGGCCGCGAAGAGGAAAAATATTTAAAAAATTTCCACCAGCAAAAAGAACAATTAATAACACCGCAAATAAAAAAGATGGAATCGCATGTAAAAAAATCACTACAGCACTGGTTGTAACATCAAATTTTGATCCATCTCTAATTGCCTTTTTAATGCCAAGCGGAATTGAAATTAAATAGATTAACAAAGTTGACCAAACGCCCAAAGAAATTGAAACTGGCATTTTCTCAAGAATCAGATCAATAATTTTTTTATCCTGATAAAAACTTTCGCCAAAATCAAAAACTGCAAATTTTTTAATCATAAGCCAAAATCGTTGCCACAAAGGCAAATCAAACCCGTAAAGCTTTTCTATTTTAGAAATTATCTCAGGATCAACACCATTTGCTCCCTGATATTTTACAATTGAAGAGCTGTTTGAAGAAGATTTAATTCCAGAAAAATCAATATTTCCTTGCGACACTTCACCGTCAATTTTTGTAGTATGATTCATTTGCGCAAAAAATCTTTCCACTGGACCACCGGGAGCAGTTTGAATAATCATGAAATTGATCAACATGATTATTAGTAGAGTTGGAAGAATTAAGAGAATTCGTTTTAGAAAATAATTGGTCATTTTTGATATTCTCTCAACTTTGGTTTGGAAATTTGTTAAAACTACAGCACATCGCTTTTCTCGCTGCGCTCGAAGACGATGGTGCTGCCTGGGTCAGCGTCGCTTTGCTCCTTGACCCGTACTCAACTTAAATCCGCATCGCGCTGAAACTACAGCACATCGCTTTTCTCGCTGCGCTCGAAGACGATGGTGCTGCCTGGG
>CAYWVI010000035.1:5813-15030 GCA_964461905.1 uncultured Rhizobium sp.
AAACTACAGCACATCGCTTTTCTCGCTGCGCTCGAAGACGATGGTGCTGCCTGGGTCAGCGTCGCTTTGCTCCTTGACCCGTTTAAGGCTAAAAACAGCCGTTTGGGCTGTTTTTACGGCTTTGCCGCCGCCTTAAACCCAATCAGGGTCAGAGGCACCTTCACCAGCTGGAGTTGGCAATTCAATTTCAAAACCTGTCACCACATCAATTACAAATAATCTTGGAATACTATCGCGTCCATAAGGACCTTTCTTTTTTGAATAAATTAAATATCGACCATTTGGCGACCACTTTGCACCCTCAACTAAATATCCGCTGGTTAATAATTTTTCGCCTTTGCCATTTGGCACCATAACTCCAACATAAAACTGACCATTTTGAATTTTAGTAAAAGCAATTAATTTTCCATCTGGCGACCAAACTGGTTTTGAATAAGATCCTGCACCATCAGTAATACGGCTAACCGAAGAACCATCAGCATACATCACATAAATTTTTTGCCCTAAATCACGATCAGAAGCAAAAGCAATAAATTTTCCATCTGGAGAATAAGAAGCCGTAGTATCAATTGCAGGACTTTTTGTTAAACGACGTGCCGAATTAGCATTAATATTTAACTCATAAATATCACTATTGCCGTCAACAATTGATGATAATAATAACAAATTAGGATCTTTAGGATTAATACTTGCGGCAAAAGTTGTTCCTCTAAAACCGCCTATTCTTCTATTGCGCAGAGTTTTTAAATTAATTGCAAAAATTTGTGGTTTATCTTCGAAATAACGCAAATAAAAAATTTCATCCTGACGTTTTGAAAAAGCTGGAGTTAAAACCAATTCACGACCATCGGTAATTACACGATGGTTTTCTCCGTCAAAATCAATAATGTTGATCTTTTTAATTCTCTTGATCGCAGATCCAGATTCAGAAACATAAGCTATTTGCGATGTAAAATGCCCAGATATTTCACCTGTAATTGCTTTGAAAATTTCGTTAGAAATAAGATTAGATGCTTTACGAATATTATCTTTTGAAGCAGTATAAAACTTACCAAATAATTGACGACGATCCAAAACATCCCACATTCTTACTCTGATTTCTAAATTTCCTACCACATCATAATTAAACTGACCAACCACAATTGCACCAATTCCAGCCTTAACATATTTTTCAAAATTAGGAATTGATTCAACCGTTAAACTATCTTGTGACAAACTAGGATCTTTTTGCGCTTCAAGATATCCAGATTGTTTTAATACCTCAAATAAATCAGTGGTTTTGAGATTTTTTCTAACACGTTCAAAAATTTCAGAACTATCTATTTTTAAATTTGGATCAGCTTGATCAAAACCAAAAAACAAAACTTTGGTTTTGGGAATTTCTTCATTTTGCACAGAAAATGAAACTAGCGCAAATGATTGACTAGAAAGGCTTAAGAAGCCAAAAAGAAAAATAATAAACCGAATTTGTTTCATTAGTTTATAAAGTTTCAATAATAATATTTTCATTGGTATATACACACAAATCCGCAGCAACTTTCATTGATCTTTTAACAATTTCTTCTGCTGAAAGATTTTCAACTTGTGATAAAGCGCGAGCTGCCGCCAAGGCATAATTTCCACCCGAACCAATACCTGCAATTCCATCTTCTGGTTCTAAAACATCTCCATTTCCGGTTAAAACCAAAGAAATATTTTTATCTACCACAATCATCATCGCTTCAAGACGGCGCAAATATTTATCGGTTCTCCAATCTTTAGCTAATTCAACACAAGCACGCATCAGTTGATTTGGATATTGCTCTAACTTTGATTCTAACCTCTCAAATAAAGTAAAAGCATCAGCAGTTGCGCCCGCAAAACCACCAATAATTGAACCATCTCCTAATTTACGAATTTTTCTAGCATTAGATTTTAAAACTGATGAACCAAGAGAAACTTGACCATCTCCTGCAATAGCAACTTTACCATTTTTACGCACCGACAAAATTGTTGTGCCATAAATTTGTGATGGATTTTTATGATCTAGCATTGGATGTTTTATTTAATTAACTAACAAATTGGAACAAACTTACAAAAACACTAAACCAATGACAAAACAAAAATCAGCAAAAAAATTTAGTATTATCTTTTTTCTTGGCATGGCAAGCGGACTGCCTTTGGCATTGATTTTATCAACCTTAAAAGCCTTACTACTTGAAAAAGGTTTTGATTTAAAAACTATCGGATTTTTCTCACTTGTTGCACTTCCTTACAGTTTGAAAATATTTTTTGCGCCAATCATTGATACCTGCTCATTGCCAATCTTAACCAAAGCTTTAGGTCACAGAAGATCTTGGATAATTTTTAATCAATTATTATTAGCTCTTTTTATCTGCCTGCTTGGAGCTGCAGGGATTGCCGCAAATCTTACAGCGATAACTATTTTTGCCTTTCTGGTTGCCTTTGCTTCTGCCAGCCAAGACATTGTGATTGATGGCTATAGAATTGAGTTGATAGAAAAAGAAAATCAAGGATTGGCCGCTGGTTTTTATGTTTATGGTTATCGTGTTGGAATGTTAATTTCTGGTGCTGGAGCTTTAGCCCTTGCAGAAATCTTAAGCTGGGACGCTGTTTATTTTATTATGGGCGGCTGTATGTTATCGGCAGTTTTTGTAACAATTTTAGCTGATGAAACTCGCAAAAACTTTAAAATGAAATCTCATAATTTTTTATCATGGATGAAAGAATCCGTTGTTAGTCCACTAGTTGATTTAACACATCATAAACAATGGGTTGTAATTATTGCTTTTATAATTTGTTTTAAACTTGCCGATGCATTTGCTGGTAGTTTAACCTTGCCTTTTCTACTCGAAATTGGATTTAGCAAAATAGAAATTGCCTCAATTGCCAAAACATTTGGTTTATTTGCCACATTATTTGGTGTATTTATTGGTGGGGTTTTTGTTAAAAAAATCAGCATAACCAAATGCCTTTGGATTGCAGCTTTAGTACAAATGTTGTCTAATTTAACGTTTTCTTATTTAGCAAATATTGGTTATAACCGCGAAGTTTTGTATGGAGTAATTTTTATTGAAAATATGAGCGGTGGAATTGGCGATGCAGTTTTTGTTGCATATCTAAGCGCGCTTTGCAGCAAAGCATTTAGTGCAACTCAATATGCAGTTTTAGTTTCTTTTGCCACAATCAGCCGCAGCTTACTTACATCAAGCGCGGGAATATTTGCGCAAAATCTTGGTTGGTATCAATTTTTTATATTTTCCGCCATTATTGCCATCCCAAGTTTGATATTTTTGCTGATGTTGCAAAGAAGCCATCGGTTATAACAAAATCACTGACCGCGAAACGGAAACAAAACAATTTTTCCAAGCAATAAAACTGAATCAGCCGTAACAGTTAGAGGAGTTAAGGCAATATTTCCTGCTTTTCTAAAAACTCCTTGCTCATAACCAACATCAACAACATAAGGTCTGCTTAAATGTGGCAAAAAAACCTGCAAATCATTACGTGGCAAGTAGCGTTTTCCTTCTAATGGCAATTTTAGAAAAAGAGCTGAACCATCTTTATTTCTAAAACCAACTGAAGTTAAAAACAAAAACTGCTCTGGTCTTAATTGACTAAAAAAACTCTCAATAGTTGCATAACCAAAAACGTTATTATCTAAATCAACTCTTAAATTAGTTTTAGAAACATCGATAAATAAAAGCCCGCGATCTTGCCAAGTTAACAGAGTTTTAAGAATTCCTGAGCTATCCGTAAAAACATAATGATAAGTTGTGCCAACCAAAGCAACACGAGAACCATCCTGACTAATGGCAAAATCTCTAAAGGTTTCAGGATAAGTTTTTTGCCACAAAGATTTTGTAACGCATGAACTTTGCAGAAATAGCAAAAATACTAGAAATATTTTTTTGTATTTACTCGCCACTTGGTTATTTAGGAAATGAATTTTACTTCAAAACGTCACGCATATTGTAAAAACCAGCTTCTTGAACACTTCCCCAAATAGCTGCGCGAATTGCACCTTTAGCAAAAATATCACGATTTGAAGCTTTGTGAGTTAGCTCAACTCTTTCACCCTCACCTGCAAAAATAACAGTATGATCGCCAATCACATCACCGCCACGCAAAGTAGCAAAGCCAATTTCACCTTTATTTCTTTTGGCATCTTTTCCAACACGTGCCATAACTGCTGATTTTTGCAATTCAACATTACGCCCTTGTGCAACTGCAGCTCCAAGAGAAAGTGCAGTTCCCGATGGAGCGTCAACTTTGTTTTTGTGATGCATTTCAACAATTTCAACATCAAAATCATCATGCAAAATTGCCGCGACTTTTTCTGCTAAATTCATTAACAAATTTACACCCAACGACATATTTGAAGACCAAACAATCACTGTGTTTTTTGAATAAGAAGAAAATTTTTGTTTTTCTGCATCAGAAAAACCTGTAGTTCCACAAACTAAAACTTTTTTATTTTCTGCACATTTTTCTGCGATTTCTAAACTTAAAGCAGGAGAAGAAAAATCAATTATCGCATCACAACTTTGAATAAAATAATTAATATCCGAGGTCATTTTTGCACCGTTTTTTTCAAAACCCAAAAATTCTCCCAAATCTGTATTTTCAAGACCTCCACCTTGACGCACCAAAGCAGAAGAAAGCTCAACTAAAGCATCTTGCAAAACGAGAGTGGCAATAGTTCTGCCCATACGACCAGTAATTCCTGTAACGCCTATTTTCATAATTTTATTTTTTTGAGTTTTTTGTCACAAAATAACAAAGAATCTTTTAACGAAGCAAATAAAAACCTGTTGCACTTGCAATATGCAACTTTAAAGTGTCTCGACTTCGTTTTGATCACATTTTCCATCTCAAAATTCAATTTAAATGACTAATCAAAATCCAATCCAAGTTGCTGTAGGAAAAGATATTCAATCTGTTTCGCTAGTTGGCGAAATGAAAAAATCATACCTCGACTACGCAATGAGCGTAATCGTAGCACGTGCGATTCCTGATGCTTGTGATGGCTTAAAACCAGTGCATCGCCGTATTCTTTATGCCATGCATGAAGGCAATTACGACTACAACAAACCATTTAAAAAATCGGCAAGAATTGTTGGTGAAGTAATGGGTAAATATCACCCGCACGGCGATTCTGCAATTTATGAATCTTTAGTGCGTATGGCACAAGATTTCTCAATGCGCGTGCCGTTAATCGATGGTCAAGGTAACTTTGGATCAATTGATGATGATCCTCCAGCAGCAATGCGTTACACTGAGTCACGCTTAGAAAAAATTGCTCATACCATGCTTGATGATCTCGACAAAGATACAGTCGATTTCATTCCTAACTACGACGGTAACGAAAGAGAGCCAAAAGTTTTACCCGCACGTTTTCCAAATCTTTTGGTTAATGGCTCAAGTGGTATTGCGGTTGGTATGGCAACAAATATTCCTCCACATAACTTGGGCGAAGTTATTGACGCTTGTTTGGCGTATATCGACAATAACGAAATTACAATTGAAGACATTATAAAAATTGTTCCAGGACCAGATTTTCCTACTGGCGGTATAATTCTTGGTAGAAATGGATTTGACTCTGCAGCTCGCACTGGTCGTGGCTCTGTTGTGATGCGCGGTAAACATAAAATTGAAAAAAAATCTGGTGGCAAAGTTGCTATCATTATCGAAGAATTGCCTTACCAAGTTAACAAAGCAAAACTGGTCGAAAAAATTGCCGATTTAGTTAAAGAGAAAAAAATTGAAGGCATCACCGATTTGCGCGATGAATCAGACCGCGAAGGAATTCGTGTTGTTATTGAACTTCGCCGTGACGCAATGGAAGAAGTTATCATCAATCAACTTTACAGCTACACTGAACTGCAATGCAATTTCAGCGTTAATATGTTGGCACTAAATCATGGCCGCCCTCAATTAATGGGAATTCTTGATGTTATAAAACTTTTTGCCGCTTTCCGTGAAGAAGTAACAACTCGCAGAACTAACTTTTTGCTTGGCAAAGCTCGCGACAAAACCCATATTTTAATTGGTTTGGCAGTTGCCGTAACCAATATTGATGAAGTTGTTGAACTAATCAAAAAGTCAAAAGATGCCGCCGAAGCCAAAACTAAATTATTAGCTAGAAGCTGGCCAGCAGAAACTGTAGAAACTATCATCAAGTTAGTTCAAGACCGCGGCAATATAATTAAAGATGGCAAATTTTATTTCACTGAAACTCAAGCTAAAGCAATTTTAGAAATGAGATTGGCTCGCTTGACTGGTCTTGAAATTGATAAAATCAACGAAGAATTAAAAAATCTTGCGGCTGAAATTTCGCATTATTTAGAGCTTCTTGCTGATCGTGCAAAACTGCTTGATTTAGTGAAAAAAGAATTAATCGACGTTAAAGAGCAATTCGCCACTCCACGTCGCTCAACAATTGAAGAAAGTGAATCTGAAATCGACATTGAAGATTTAATTCCAAAAGAAGACATGGTTGTTGTTGGCACCATGAATGGCTACATCAAACGCGTTCCGCTTAACGCTTATCGCACACAAAAACGCGGCGGCAAAGGACGCAGCGCAATGGATGTTCGTGATGAAGATATCACAACCGATATTTTTGTTACCAACACACACACGCCAATTTTATTTTTCTCAAATAAAGGAAAAGTTTATCGCCTAAAAACCTATAAACTTCCGCTTGGTTCACCACAAGCTCGAGGTCGTGCTTTGGTAAATTTATTACCTCTTGATCAAGACGAAAAAATCAGCACAATTCTTGCGCTTCCCGAAGATGAATCGAAATGGAATGATTTAAGCATTGCTTTTGCCACTTCTCACGGCGACATCAGAAGAAACTCAATGGATCAATTTGTTGATATTCGCTCAAGCGGCAAAATCGCCATGAAATTGGAAGAAAAACAATCGCTAATTGGCGTAGCTTTATGCAGCGAAAAAGACGACATCTTGCTTTCAACCAAAGATGGCAAGTGCATTCGTTTTCCTGTTGAAAAACTTCGCGTTTTCCAAAGTCGAAACTCTACTGGTGTGCGTGGCGTAAAATTAGAAAAAGGCAATGAAGTAATAGCCATGTCAATTTTAAAACACGCTGGCGAAGATTCTGAAATCAAAGAAAAATATCTAAAAATTGATTTAGAAAAACGCCTCGAAATGCGCGAAGCTATTTTATTCAATAAAAAATTAGCCGAAAATCCATCTGAAGATTTGCTAATTCAACCAAAAGAAATTCCGCAAATTTCTTCTGAATTGCCGCAAGCAAAAGTTGAAGAAATGGCAGCTAACGAAGAATTCATTTTAACCATGACTGCCAACGGCTTTGGCAAACGCTCTTCTGCTTACGAATATCGCATAACCAATCGCGGCGGATCTGGAATTACCAACATCGTAACTTCAAAAAGAAACGGCGCAGTTGTTGCCAGCTTCCCAGTTGAGCCAAAAGACCAAGTGATGATTATTACCGACAAAGGAACTTTAATCAGAACCGAAGTTGGCTCAGTCAGAATTTCTGGTCGAAACACTCAAGGAGTCACTTTGATTAAAACCAAAGACGAAGCCGTTGTTTCAGTTGCCAGAATTGCCCACACTGGTAATAAAGAAGTTGATGACGCAGAAACTGGGGAAGAGACTTCTGAAAATCAGGAAATTTCTGAATTTACCGAGTAAGTAGTTTCAAATTTATTAACACCACAAAAAAACCAGATATGCCCGAGATAAGCCGCTTTCTTGGAATTATAATTTATATGTATTTCAATGATCACAACCCGCCACATTTTCATGCTAAATATGAAAATTACAGAGCAACGATTGATATAAATGATCTTGGCGTATCAGCCAAATTAAAGTTGATATGGATACAATTACTTGGACAAATGGCTTGGATTTATCTCCTGAGTTTTTGTATAAAATGATTTAAGAATAAATTTATGTTGGAGAAAATATCAATTCTAGAAACCATGGGATATCTTCTGGGATCTGGTTTTCTCGGATCACTAATTACTTATTTTGTTACTAGGTTTCTTGATAATAAAAAAGAAATTAAGCAAAGAAAATTTTGGATTTTTAGAACTCTAGTGACAAATCTACAAAATAGGCTTAATTACGATTTTGTTTCTGCCGTAAATTTAGTTCAAATAGATTTTTATAACGATAGAAGAGTAATTAGTGCTTGGGAAAGGTATAGATCTTCATTAAATTGGAAAAATCCAACACCATCACAAGAAGAATTAATTTCCAATAACAAAGGAATTGAAAAAACCTTAGCTGAATTAGTTCAGTCTATTGGATTAAGTTTAGGATATAAACAAGATAAGCTAGATATATTGGATAAATATTATATTCCACAAGGTTGGCATGACGACAATAATCACCTTAGAAAAAAAGAAGAATTGCTGATGGAAATTTTAGAAGGTAAAAGAAGTTTAAATTTTAACTTGGCTCAAAACAATAAATCTAAAAAACTATAAGAAATGACCTACACAATCCAAGGAAAAAATAATGTTTATGAACTTGTTGTTGGCTGTGAAATTCACGCGCAAGTTGCTTCGAAATCGAAACTTTTTTCGCGTGCCGCAACAGAGTTTGGGGCGTTGCAGAATTCGCAAGTTTCTTTGGTTGACGCCGCCATGCCGGGAATGCTTCCAGCCATTAATGAAGTTTGTGTTAAACAAGCGATAAAAACTGGATTGGGCATTAATGCACAAATCAACTTGGTTTCGAATTTTGATCGCAAAAATTACTTTTATCCCGACTTGCCGCAAGGCTATCAAATTTCACAATTTTACCAACCAATTGTTGGCGAAGGTGCGGTAGAAATTTCTTTAGAAAATGGCGATAAAAAAACCATTCGCGTTGAAAGAATTCACCTTGAACAAGATGCCGGAAAATCAATTCACGATCAACATCCAAGCATGTCATTAATCGATTTAAACCGCTCAGGAATTGCGCTGATGGAAATTGTTTCAAAACCCGACATGAATTCTCCTTTTGAAGCTGCTGAATATGTCAAAACCATTCGCTCAATTTTACGCGCTTTAGAAACTTCTGACGGCGACATGGAAAAAGGAAATTTGCGTTGCGATGCCAATGTTTCGGTTCGTAAAGTTGGTGAAACAAAACTTGGAACTCGCTGCGAAATTAAAAACCTAAACTCAATGCGCAACATCGCTCGCGCCATTGAATTTGAAGCTGCGCG
>CAYWVI010000036.1:0-14721 GCA_964461905.1 uncultured Rhizobium sp.
TGTTCAGCTTGGAAACGAAGGTGAGGACGGGATTGCAAATCCCGTCCTGCTTCGGGTTCCAGCCAAAGTAAGAAAAAAACACTGTACCTTTTAAATCATTTTTCTTGGATCAACCCATTCATTAAACTGCTCTTCAGTCACAAGCCCAGAAGCAATCGCAGCAGCTTTTAGAGTTGTTCCTTCCTTATGTGCTTTTTTGGCAATTTTGGCGGCGTTGTCGTAGCCAATGTAAGGATTTAACGCCGTTACCAACATTAAAGATTGTTCTAAAAGTTGCGTAATGCGCTCACGATTTGCTTCAATTCCAACCAAACATTGGTCGATGAAACTGTTAATTCCGTCATTTAAAAGATTAATCGATTCAATGACATTGCGAATAATCATTGGGCGAAAAACGTTTAATTCGAAATGTCCGTTTGATCCGCCAACAGTTACAGCCACATGATTTCCCATCACTTGACAAGCAATCATTGTCAACGCTTCGCACTGCGTTGGATTTACTTTTCCCGGCATTATTGACGATCCGGGTTCGTTTTCTGGCAAAGAAATTTCACCCAAACCAGAGCGCGGCCCAGAAGCTAAAAAGCGAATGTCGTTGGCGATTTTCATCGCTGATGTTGCCAGTGAATTTAGCGCGCCAGAAAGATTCACCAACTCGTCATTACAAGCCAAAGAAGAAAACTTATTTGGATTAGTTAAAAATTTATCTTGTTTGATTTCTGAAACTTGAGTGATTTTTGTTGCAAATTTTTCTGCAAATTTTGGATGACAATTAAGCCCAGTTCCAACCGCTGTTCCACCTTGTGCTAAGTAACAAACTGATTTAATTGCTGATGAAATAAAATTGATCACCATTTCAATTTGATGTCTATACGCACCAAATTCCTGACCCAAAGTGACTGGCGTTGCGTCTTGCGTGTGAGTTCTGCCAATTTTGATGATGTCGTTAAATTCTTGTTCTTTTTTGCCTAGTTCATTGGCGAAGCGAACCAAAGTTGGTAGTAGTTTTTCGTAAACACTTAAAACCGTTGCAACATGCATGGCTGTAGGGAAAGTGTCGTTTGAACTTTGCCCCAAATTTACGTGATCATTAGGGTGAACTGGAGATTTTCCGCCTTTTTTGCCAGTCACTTTTTCGTTAGCAACTGAGGCAATCACTTCGTTGGTATTCATGTTGGTTTGAGTTCCAGAGCCAGTTTGCCAAACAACTAAAGGAAAATGATTTTCATAAAACCAATCAAATTTGGCTAAAATTGTATCTACAGAATCAATGATTTGATCCGCCAATTCTGGAGAAAACTTTTTGAACTCATCAGATTTTGGATCACTTGCCATCAACTCTTTATTTGCCAAAGCTGCCGCTTTTTTTACCAACAACATTGCATGCACAACTTCTTTGGGCATTTTGTGTCCGGGATTATTATTTTGGATTGGAAAATTTTGCACCGAGCGTTGAGTTTGCGCAGCGTAATAAGCCTCAGCAGGAACATTAATTTCACCGAAAGAGTCGGTTTCAATACGAAAGTTTTGTGTCATTTTTTAGTTGGTTAAAGGTTAAATTTTAAGAAACGCAGATTTTTATAAACTCCTCAACATCAAGGCTAGCCTTGCCCACAAGCAATCCGCTAACTCCATCAATTGAAAGAATTTCTTTTGAATTTTGCGACGTTGCCGAACCGCCATAAAGCATAAAATATTCTTTGGCGCGCCCTGCAAATTTTTCTGCAAAAACTTTTTTAAATAAATGCGCCATTTCAGCAATTTCTGTTGCGGTTGGCGTAACACCCGTGCCAATCGACCAAATTGGCTCGTAAGCAATCACCATTTTTTCAAATTGAGCATTTTCAGGAATTGAATGCATCACTTGTTTGTAAACAAATTCTAAATGCCTTCCCGCATCTCGTGTTTCTTTGCTTTCGCCAACACAAATAATTGGCGTAATATTTTGCGCCAAAGCCGCCGCAACTTTTTTTGCCACCATTTCGTCAGTTTCAAACTGATATTGACGACGCTCCGAATGCCCCAAAATCACATATTGGCAACTTACTTTGCTTAACATTTCAGCACTAACACTGCCTGTAAAAGAACCGCTATTTTCAAAGTGACAATCTTGCGCACCAAGTTTTATTGGGCGTTCTTTTAACAAAATTTCGGTTAATTCTTCTGGTGAAAAATCTTCAAAATTTCTGCCGCTGTCTTTGATTAATAATTCTAATTTTTCAAAACCGTCGCTCATTAACTCGCTGTCAACATAATCGAGTAACAAAAATGAAGGACACAAAACCATTTCCACGTTTTTTAACTGGTCATAATTTTTAGAAAAATTCTCAAAAAACCCATCAAGCCAAATATCAGCCTCATCAAAAGCGTGATTCATTTTCCAGTTCGCTGCAATTATTTTCATTTTTTTAAAAAAGTTGTTTTAGCTCTTTACCAAATAATTCTTTTCTCCATCCAAAAACTATCTCTTCAAAAGAATTATTATCGTAAACCAGTTTTTTTAAATCTGAGCTAGTCATCAAAAATTGTTCTTTAAAATTTCTTACTCGAGCAATTTTTGCAATCAGACTTTTTGCTTTCTCAAACAAGTCTTTTTGCTCTTGTGTCATTGGCAAAATCTTTGCCCTTTTTTGCAATTGATCCCCCTCTCTTTCTACATCATCTAAAATATTTTTTAATTCTGTTTTCATTTCTAAAGTTAATTGACGAACACAATCAAATTCTCCATCAATCATCTTTTCCAAAAGATAATCTTTAATAAAATGTTGCCGCGGAACATCAATTTTTTGCGCCCAAGATTCACGCCACAAGATTAGACTTTTTATTTTTGCGATTTGCTCTTCAGATTTTTTACGAAAAGAAAAATTTTTACTTAAAGATTCGTCAGACTTTGAAAGGCTTTTATTTACAAAGGTTTTCATTTCTTCTTCAAACCAAGAAGATTGGTTGTTTTTTTTAAGTTTTGCCAAAAATTCCAAATAGATTTCTTCTAAAAAAAACACATCCAAAAGAGCATATTTTATTTGTTCTTCTGTTAATGGACGCAATTGCCAATTGCTTCTTTGCTGCTTCTTATCAACCTCTTGATTAAAAAGAGATTTAACTAAATTCGAATAACCAACGCCAAAACCCAAACCACAAAAATTAGCCATCACTTGAGTATCAACAATATTTTGCGGAATTTTGTTAGACTTACGATAAAAAATCTGCAGATCTTGCTGCGAAGAATGCAAAATTTTAATGTAATTTGGATTAGAAATTGCGTCAAAAAACTCTTCTAAATCAATTTCCGCAAGACAATCAATAATAAATATTTCTTTTTTGCCTAAATGATTTGCAACCGCCACCTGAACAATTGAAAGGATTGGGTAATAAGTTGTTTCACGAGTAAATTCTGTATCTAAAGAAAAAACTTTTGTCTGTTTAATTAGCTGCAAAACTTGATTTAGCTTGTCTTGCGTATTGATGTAAAAATTTTCTGAGATTTGCACTTTTGATAACTTGACATTGATACCTTAAAAAATAAATCTTGCCTGCGAATGATAAAAATTTCCAACAACTTTTTAAGGTTTTTAAAATGCTAAAAAATTTACTTACCATTGCTGCCATTTTGTTTTTAGCCTCTTGCGCTAGCAAAGTTAAAAACAATGATTCTTCTGAATCAGCTGAAGTTCAAATTGAAGATAAATCAACAGAACAAAATAACTACCAAACGCTTGCAGATGATCAAACTGCTGCCGCATTAGACAAGCAAACTCAGGCTCAAATTCAAGAAGTTGAAGTTCAAGATCGCGTTCTTTTTGGCTATGATTCTTCTGATTTAAGCGATGCCGCTAAAGAAATTCTTGACGTTCAGTCTGATTGGTTAAAAAGCGATGTTTCAATTAAAGTGTTAGTTGAAGGTCATTGCGACGAACGCGGAACTCGTG
The DNA here is from genome assembly GCA_964461905.1 of uncultured Rhizobium sp. Taxonomy (GTDB): domain Bacteria; phylum Pseudomonadota; class Alphaproteobacteria; order Rickettsiales; family UBA1997; genus UBA2645. The sequence goes on from CAYWVI010000036.1 coordinate 3,930, forward strand.
AATATAACATTGCTCTTGGCGAAAAAAGAGCCAATGCCGCTAAAAAATATTTAGTTTCAAAAGGTGTTGATGCTTCAAGAATTAAAGTGATCTCATACGGAAAAGAACGAATCGCTTTCTTTGGAAATAATGATGAATCTTTAGCAAAAAACAGAAGAGCTGTAACTGTAGTTCAATAAAAACTAACAAAAGACTGAAGCTTAAAAAAGCCAAGTGTTTTAAAACACTTGGCTTTTTTGTTTTAACAATTTAACCAAATTTTTTTATCTTTTTTTTCACGAAATCCCCTCCTCTAAAAATATGAATTTCCTGAGACCTCATAAATCTGATTTTACGAATATAAATATTGTCCAAAACCCTAAACCAAAAGCTTTTTCTTTACTGGAAGTAGCTGTGGTATTGATAATAATAGGAATTTTAGTAGCAGCCACTTTCTCCACCTTATCTCTAATCAAAAAATCTCGCATATTAGCCGCCCAAACTCAAACTAGATCATCTCCTGTATCCACTATTAATGGCCTTGTAATATGGTTAGAATCAAGTTTAGAAGAAAGTTTTCTCTCTAATGAACAAAATGACGGAACAGAGTTAAATATTTGGAAGGATATAAAAAATAGCTCAACTTCTGCAATAAATAACGGCTCTTCTGGAACAACTAAACCCACTTATTCTAATACCATTAACAGCATTCCTGCGGTTAAATTTAGTGGTGCCGATACTAATTATTTTGAAATAGATGGAACATCTTTAAACAACAGCGATTACACCATAATTTTTTTGGAAAAAAGACAATCAGCTGGGGTTAATTATTTTTTAACAGATGACGGAACTTCATCCGTCGACAATCAAAAAATTCAATTAGGATATTCTGCTTCGGAAACAATAATACATTCACAAGGAAGTGGTAACAACTATAATTCTTCAGTTGGAACCTATTCTTCTAGCGAGAAACCAAGAATTTTTACTTTTATTCAAAGTAGCTCTGGTGGCAAAAAAACCTACGTTAACAGCTTCTTGGCAAAGGAAAGTCCCGATAAATCAAGGCTAACTGGAATAAACAAATTGCATTTGGGCAAAAATTATAACGGAGAAATCGGTGAGTTTATAATATATGACAGAGCCTTAAAAGCAGAAGAAAGATTATCTATTGAAAAATATTTGGCTAAAAAATGGATGGTAAAAAATGTTTCTGATGAAAACTGCACCGATGGCTCAGTTACTGATTCTGGCTGCTTATCATCTAGTTGCATTGTTAGTCTTAATGGATCTTCAGCAACTAGTTTATCCTCAGGTTCAAGCGCGCAATTTAGCTGTAACCAAACTGGCTATGTTTCTGGCTTAACAAGCGCAACTTATTCTTGTGTCAATGGCTCTATTTCTCCTTCTTTATCACCCTCGCAATGCGCTGATGATTTAGGTTGTGCTTCCGGCTACAGCAAAGTTTCTGGATCATGTAGTTTACAATGTACCTTGTCAGGAGAGGTTGGCATAACCGACGGAACAAAAGTTGATTCTGGATCAACATCTACTAGTTGCAAAAGCGGCTATATTGGGAGCTTCGAATATACTTGCGATAACGGCTCTTATGTAGTTACCAATAATAGCTGCGCACCAAACTCCATCTCTTGTACTGGCGGTGAAGCAGTTGATACAACCTCATATTCCGGATATACTGTCCACTATTTCTTAGCACCCGGAACCAGCACTTTACAATGCACCGGCTCTTCTACTTCGGTAGAAATATTAGTTGTTGGCGGTGGTGGCGGAGCTCGCTCTGAGTCTGGTGGTGGAGGAGCTGGAGGCTTAGTGTACAAAGCTAATCACACAATTAACACCGGAAATTACTCTGTAAAAGTTGGCAATGGAGGATCTGGCTCTACTTCAGGAGAAAGCTCTATTTTTGACACAATAACCGCTTATGGCGGTGGAGCAGGAGGCGGTAAAAGTAGTGCTGGTATTGCTGGTGGATCGGGTGGCGGTGGTGGAAGAGATGGTGCTGGAGCTGGAGGAGCATCAACAAAAGGAATAGCCGATGGAGGAGAGGCATTTGGTAACATAGGCGGCGCAGGAAGTGGCTCTGGTAGCTGGAGAGCTGCTGGCGGAGGTGGCGGTGCTGGATCGTCTGGAACCGTTGGATCAGGAGGATCACAATCATTAGAAATCTCTGGTAATGGCGGAGCCGGGAAAAACTATGGTTCAATTTTTGGCACTACTTATGGCGATAATGGATGGTTTGCTGGCGGCGGTGGAGGATCTAACAACTCTGGTACTAGCCCCAATATATTAACTGGTGGACTTGGAGGACAAGGTGGCGGGGGCGTTGGCATGGCAGGAAGTAGTAGAGTCGGCACAAATGGTGCGGCAAACACGGGTGGAGGTGCTGGCGGAAACAGCTCAAACACAACAGGAGGCTCTGGAATAGTTATTGTTAAATATCAAGGAATTGGCAAGGGAGATAGGTGTGCAATATCCGTTAACGGCTCATCAACAAGCCTTGTAGCCAATGGCTTTAACGGATCTATTGCCTGCAACCAAACTGGATATACAGGATCATTATCCGCAACTTGTACAGACAGCGTATTGTCTCCTTCTTTAGCAACAAATAGCTGTGCTATCACCAATGGCTGCGCTTCAGGATACAATTTATTTAATAACGCTTGCGAACAGCAATGTTCTGTATCGCTATACTCCGATGTTTTAAGCGTTTCCGCGGTAAACTCTGGATCTTCTTCTCAAGCTTGTAAATCTAGTCACTCTGGCACTTTCACCTACAGCTGCAGTAAGGGAACCTTGTCTAGCGTCGTAAACGGCTGCACCCCTAAAGACAAATGTTCAATTACAGGACAAACCGGAATTATTGAAGGATTTCAGGTTGACTCTGGGACAACTTCCACTGCCTGTAATCATGAAGATTATAGCTCTTCGGGAGAGCTAACCTATACCTGCGACAATGGATCATTTACCCCTATATCTAACAATTGCGCCTTGGCTTCAGCATCAACTTTATCATGTTCTGGTGGCACAACAAGCAGTTTCAATGGCGATAAAATGCACATCTTCACCTCCAGCTCTACTTTAACCTGTACAGGCTCTGGAAATGCCAAAGTTTTAGTTGTTGGTGGCGGTGGCGGCAGCGGAGGAAACGAATATGGAGGAGGAGGTGCTGGTGCTGTAGTTTATCTAGCAAATTACAATCTTACCGCAGGCTCTCACAACGCCACAGTTGGAAGCGGCGGAAATAATGCAAATGGCGGCTCATCAACATTCGGAACTATAACGGTTAACGGTGGTGGTAGAGGTGGAGCAAAATCTAATTCTGGTATTTTAGGTGGATCTGGTGGCGGTGTAGGTCGAGATCGAAATAACGCCGCTGTCCTTGGTGGAAATTCTAACATAGGAACAACTGGTGGCGGAGTTGGATATGGTAACTCTGGCGGAACCTCTAGTTCATTAGGTTCTTGGCAAGGCGCTGGTGGTGGCGGTGGAGCTGGTAGCAGTGGTCAAAATAGTTCAGGAGGATCTCAATCACTAGAAACTGGGGGTAATGGCGGAGAGGGAATAAATCTTAGCTCTATATTTGGCACCACCTATGGAAGCAGCGGATGGTTTGCCGCTGGCGGTGGTGGAGCCACCTTTGGCAATGGCTCTAGTGTGTCAAGTAAAGGCCTTGGCGGTCAAGGTGGTGGTGGAAATGGTTTTATTAACAATGTTCGATCAGCTACAAGTGGCGCACCTAATACAGGAAGTGGAGCCGGTGGAGGCTCGTCAGTTATTGGCGGCTCTGGAATAATTATTATTAGATACACCGAGGGAATCTGATTTCAGAGATCCACAACTTCGTCACCTTCTCCATCAAAGAGTTTTGCTCGCAGCGATTGTGCAAATGCGAGAAATCAAACTTATCCATGTTTTGATCTTGGTCGGAGCAAGAATAAAAATATTCCACTTCTCCATTTTCATTATCTCTTTTTTGCAAACATTGTGAACAAACCCCTTTCAACATACACTGCATTGGGGCGTTCAAACTAGCGATTGCAACTGGAGCTTGAGAAATTGAAGGCACCGAATTTTTGTGACGCAACTTTGCAACTTCATGCATCATTTTGTCATTTCCGATTGTAAAAATTCGATCAATTTTTTGTGGATTTTTAGTAAAATAATCTTTTAAAGCATCCAACACCGAGCCTTGAAAAGATTGGTTTTGCGCCTGCTCAAATTTTAAATTCGGCACTTCTTCTTCAATTGCACAAACCAAAGTTTTGCAGGAATTTTCCATTCTTTTTTGACGCACAATAAATGAATTTCTGCGATATCCAGCGAAAAAAATAACACGACAACCATTTGCCTTGTAGGCCTCAGCAAGTGCAGTTAAAGGTTGATTTCCACGCCCTCCTCCAACCAAAACCACAGTTTCATTTTTTGGAATTTCTGTTGGCTTGCCACTTGGACCCATAAAAACACAAGGCTCACCATCTTTAAAATTTTTAATCAAACTGGTTGAGCCACCAGTTTCAACAATAATGCCACTAATCACACCACTTGTTTTATCAACAGAAAGTGCCGTAACTGGAACGCCTTCCATTGCCAAAACTTGATTACCTGATTTTGTTGCCAAAGCGTGATAATTTTGTAGACGAAAAATCTGCCCAACTTCGGTTTGTTTTGCCAAAATCGGTGCTTTAACAAACACTTCAACCACGTGTTCTGAAAGTCTTTCTATTTTTTCTATTTTGACCAAAAAATCAGAGTTTATTTTGTTCGCAAAATCTTCTTTCTTTTCATAAGGCATGGTAAGATTTTTATCGTTATGAAATTGCAAAACCTCAGTAACCTCTTTGTAACCCTTCTTCGCACTTGCCATTGCTTTCACAACATTTCCTTCAAAATCTGGATGCAAATCACCAAAAAAACTTACCGCTTTTTTTGATTTCTCATCAATTTTTGTAATTACACTACCCTGCTTCAAAGCTTTGAAATACTTACCTTCAAGCGGCAAATCTAAACCGTCTTCTAAAACTGGCGAAATATTTGGAGTGGTTCCTGCAGCAATAAAAAGTGATTTACAGACAAAAGATTTTTCATCCGCACATTTAAGGCTTTTAATGTGATTAAATTGATCGATTTCAACTTCTAGCGGAGTTATATTTTCAAGAAATTCAACATTTTCTAGGAAAGCTTTATTTAGCTCTTGATGGTTTAGCCTGTAAGCTGGAGAATCTTGCATCTTTTTACGGTATAAAATTTTTACTGGCGCAATTTTTTGTGGATTTTGGGCATCATGCAAAAACTCTTCAGCGATAATTTTTTCTTCTTCATTTAGCAAATTCCAAATTTTTTCACGCCCAATTTTAGTAAATTTTTCAGCAAATTTTTTTATTTGAATTTTGTAATAAGCCGCCACCTCACAAGCTGTATCCACAGCAGTTAAACCGCCGCCAATTACAACTGCTGGCATTCTAACTTGTAAATTGGTGAATAGCTCTTCCCTAAAAGCTCCAGTTAATTGTAAAGACATCAAGAAATCTGACGCCATTTTCACACCTTTAGCAAAGTTATTTTTGAGATTAATAATATTCGGGCGACCCGCACCAATACAAAGTGCAACGTGATCAAAACCATAATCTTCAAAAGCAATTTTATCAGTAATTGAAGAGCCAAAACGAATGCCACCAAACATACGAAAATTTTTACGACGCTCTAAAAGCAGACGAATTATTTTTAGATAATTTTTATTCCATCTAACCGTAATTCCATACTCCGCAACCCCACCAAAACCTTGAATTAGGCGACTTGAAAGCGGCTCGTAAATTTCATCAACAAATTTTATTGGTTTAAATTTTTGACGATTTCCTAACTCATCAATTCCTGAAATTTCAGAATTTAGCGGCTCAATTTTAAGCCCATCAATTGCCACAACTTCGTGACCATCATTTAGCAAATAATGCGCCAAAGTATAGCCAGCAGGCCCTAAACCACAAACCAAGATTTTTTTACAAGAATCTTTTTGAGGAATTTTTTGGTCAGCTAACGGATTCCAACGTGTTAAAAGCGAATAAATTTCAAAACCATAAGGAAGAGATAAAACATCTTTTAAAACACGGGTTTCAACTTGCGGAATATCAACAGCATCTTGTTTTTGGTAAATACAAGATTTCATACAATCATTGCAAATACGATGCCCAGTTCCTGCAATCATTGGATTGTCAATTGTTGCAACTGCCAAAGACGCTACCGAAAAACCTTCTGATTTTAACAAGTTCATTTCCGAAATCTTTTCATCTAACGGACAACCAGAAAGCTCTACATTGAGCGGATCTTTTTTGAATTTTTCGCTATCTTTTTCTTTTAATCCGCTGCGGCAAGAATCTTTATTTTGCTTGTGACAAAAAATACAATAATGCGCTTCAGCCAAACTACGATTAAGATCAAAGCCCTGATCTGTTAAATTAAAACCATCACGTTTTGATTTTTCTTGGTTGCAAAAAACTAAATTTTGATGGTCAGTTTTTTTGGGCAAAATAAATAATGCGCCATTTTTATGAAGCTTGCGACCAGCTTCAGAATAAAGGGCAAAACGCGTATATTCTGTTAATAAATCTAAACTTTCTTGTGCTAAAATTTTTGCAGCTAGTTGTTTTTCTAAATCTTCAATATCCAAAAATTCAATTCTTAAATCTTGTAGAATCTTTGAACCATCAGTTTCTAAAGGTGCATCAAAAAACTTTTTCGCCACATCACGCTGAACAAATTCACGACGTGCAACATAAATTTTTTGCAAATCTGCATGGTGTTTTTTTAACTCATTATTTTCTTTTTTGATGTCAAAAAGCTCAACGATAAAATCTTCCAGAAACCGCGCTACATCTATTAGAATTTGTGATTTCTGATCCGAATTTTTATTACATATTATAAAAGAATTTCCAACAAACTCTTTACCTCTTAACTCAAAAAATTTTTCCGCAACTTCTGGCGATTTTTCTTTGAGATATTCACAAAATTTTGTATCAAGTTTTAACAATCCTTCATGATCAAAAAGATCATCAAAAGTTATTTTAAAAGCAGCATTAAGAGGATTTTGTAATGACATTTTTTACTATTAGCTCTTCATCAAATTCAGATTTTATATCACCAATTATTTGGTATTTTTCATGACCTTTTCCAGCCAAAATCAAAACATCTTCAACTTCCATCATTGTTATTGCTTTTTCAATAGCAGTCTTGCGATCTGCTATTTCAATGGTTTTTTTAGCATCGCAAGCTGCAAGAATTTCTGCACGAATATTTTCTGCTTTTTCAGTGCGAGGATTATCATCAGTTACAATTACTAAATCTGCTAATTCATTGGCAATCTTACCCATGATTGGTCTTTTTTTAGCATCACGATCTCCACCACAGCCAAATAAAACTAATAATTTTGATTTGGTTAATTTTCTTCCCAGTTGCAAAACATTGGTTAAAGCGTCAGGAGTATGAGCAAAATCAATGTAGATTTTTGCCTTATTTGGCAAGGTTCCAACCAACTGCATTCTGCCAGCAGCTCCATAAAGTTTGGAGAAATTTTTTACTAAATCCTTTAACTTTATTTCATCAATATCATGCGCCGACATAACATTTCCTAAAGCGCATAACATGTTAAAAATCTGAAACTCTCCAGAAACACTCAGTTCAAAATTATATTTTTTTTGCTCAAACTCAAAAGAGTTATTATCAACAAGCCTTAATTGACGAGCCTTTTTACCATATTCAATTATTGGCAGATTTTTTTCTGTGCAGAGTTTTTTCAACTTCTCAAACTCTAAAATATCAGCATTTAAAACAGCATTTTTTGCCTGATTAAATATTAAGCTTTTACAACGAAAATACTCGTCCATGCTTTTATGATAATCTAAATGATCTTGCGTAAAGTTAGTAAAAGCAGCTGATGCAAATTCTAAACCCGCCACACGACCTTGTTCTAAACCAATTGAGCTAACTTCAATTGCCACATCATCAACGGAATTTTCTTTGAGAATTTTAAGATTTTTATAAAGCGAAACAATATCTGGAGTTGTAAGGGAAGAATTTTGCAACTTTTCTTGTGATAATGATTCACATATCACACCCAAAGTTCCAATTGAGGCAGATTTTTTGCCTAAAAACTGCAAAATCTGACGTGTAAATTCTGCCGTAGAAGTTTTGCCATTAGTTCCTGTAATTGCATAAATATTGGCGGGAAGCGGTGAATAAAAAATTCTTAAAAACTCAACCAACAATTTAAACGGATTTTCAACTTCAATTACTAAAACTTGCGAAGAAGAAAATTTTCCAACCTCACAAACAACAATTGTTGCACCATTTTTTATTGCACTTTCAATAAAATCTGAACCTGCAACTTTTTTTCCCGACAAAGCAAAAAAAACAGAATTTTTTGTTACTAATCGTGAATCCAAAGCAATATCTTCAACTTCAACTAACTCAGGATTGGAAATGTTTAAAAGCCTATATTTGCTTTTAACTTGCGAGAGAATTTGCGATAACTTCATTAAATTTTTTTGCTGCAATTTTTGGATTTTCAAAACGAGTAATTGGACGACCAACAACTAAATGAGAAGCACCATTTTTAATTGCAGTTTTAACATCAGCAACTCTCTTTTGATCGTCATTTGCAATGGCTTCTAATCTAATTCCGGGGCTTACAATTAAGAAATCCTTGCCAAAATTTTGGCGCATTTCTTTGGCTTCAAGAGCAGAAGCTACAATTCCGTCCAAACCAGAATCCAATGCCAATTTAGTTTTTTTAAGCACTAAATTTTCCAAAGAAACTTCTGGATCAAATCCCATTTCGTGCAAATCTTTTTGATCTAAATTTGTTAAAACCGTCACACCAATTACCTGCATTTTTCCTTTATTTTCGGCAGCTTGTTCCATAATTCCACGACTTGCCGTGTGAATTGTTAAAAGATCAATTTCATATTGAGCCAAATTTTTTACAGCACGCGCAACAGTTTCAGAAATATCGTAAAGTTTGAGATCAGCAAAAACCTTCTTACCTTTTTCTTTTAACCATTTTACAAGCGGAAAATATTCTCCACTCATCATCAGCTCTAAACCAACTTTATAAAAAATTGCCTCGTCACCAATTTCATTAACCAAATTTTTTGCTGCAGAAATTTCGGGAACATCAAGAGCAATAATCAGCTTCTCTTTACTAGGGAGTGTTGTCACAAATTTAAAAATTAGATTCTTTTTTCTTCGCCCATCATCAAACGAAGAATATTTTCTTTGTGCCTAACTAAAATTAAAATTGTCAAAAAGCAGCAAAAAATAATTTGTGATTTTGGAGCATCAAAATTTGCAGAAATTAAAATTGAAGAAGTAATAGCCACAATTGATGAAACAGCAGAAATACGAAATAAACAAAAAGACATAATCCAAAAGCATACTGACAAAAATCCAACTGAAGCATCAAGCGCAAATAAAACTGCAATTGCTGTAGCAACACCTTTGCCACCTTTAAATTTTAGATAAACAGGATAAATATGCGCCATTACTGCAGTTGCGGCAATCACAACCAAAAATAAATGAAGATTTTCTAAATCATAAAAAGCAAATCTGGCAAAAATTACCATCAAAGCACCCTTCAAACCATCAAGCAAAAAGGTTACAAAACCTAATTTTTTACCAGCCACCCTAACAACATTTGTTGCTCCAATATTTTTTGAACCAAAATCGCGAACATCTTTTTTGACAAAAATTTTAACTAAAATTAAGCCAAATGGAATTGCAGCAATGAAATAAGTAAGAACTAAAAATAAGAATTGGTAGAAAAGGCTCATGAGTTATCGCTTGGATTGTCGTTTCTGTTTTTACGGAAAGCGTCAATCGAAATTACTTTTGCTGATAAATCAACGTTGGCAGAACCTTCTGTTGAAGATTTTTTTTGACTGACCTGATTTGAATCAATATTTTCAAGATCTTCAAGATCTCCGTAATTCACACTAAATTTTAAACTAAAATTCATTGATGGATCAGAAAATGAAGTAATCGCCTTATAAGGAATAATAAGCTTTTCATATTTTCCACCAAAGCTTAAAGAAATAGAAAACTTATCACGCTCAACTGAAATACTTTTATACTGATGCTGTATTGCTATAGTCATTTCTTCGCTAAATTTTTCAAGCAAGCTTTTAGAAACAACAACACCGGGATAACGTGTTAAAAACGTGAGCATGAAATAGTGTTTTCCCGGAAGACCAGTTTTTTCAATTCTTTTAAATGCTTCATAAATCACCGAACGCATAGAATTTTCGATGATGTCATCATATCCAATTAAATCTTGCATGAACTAAAATTTATTTTTCAAAGATGGTCGGTTTTTCTGTTGACAGGAAAACCGACCAAAACCCCGATAAAATCACTTATGCTAAGCAGCTAAAGCCACTGGAGCAAATTCGAAGTTATCATTAGCAAAGTTGTCGTTTGCATTTACTGTTTTGAACGGATATCCACAAGTAAACTTGCAGATCGGCAGTTTCTCAACCGGGCAAAATCAAATCCTTTATCGCATGTCGAAAGCTGTTTCACCCCCAAATGATTTTTCTAATTTCCCGTCAAATCTATTCGGATTTATTCTGGGTAGAAAAATTCAAGTATTTTGAGTGATAGATGCGCTAAATAAAAAATTTGAGGAAGGCGCGTATAAAAATACGCAACTGACGAAAGTTTTTTATTTAGTTCAGCTAGTTCTCAAAAGACGTAGAATTTTGGTGGAGGTGCTGGGTTCTGCCCCCAGGTCCATGTACGTTTATTACGA
>CAYWVI010000037.1:0-14650 GCA_964461905.1 uncultured Rhizobium sp.
TGAGGTTAATAGAAAAAACCTATTACAACTCATAGTCTTGCGCCTAATCGCAATATTGGGGCAGGTTTTAACAATTCTGTTCGTTCAACATTGGCTACATATTTCACTTCCAGCTCCCGAAATGTTTTTGGTGGTTGGGGCTTTAATCGCGGTTAATTTTGTCAGTTTCTGCCGCTACAAATTTCAAAAAAACATCAGCGACAAAAGTTTATTTTTAGAATTGTTTTTCGACGTTGCCGCGCTCGCCGCCCAAATTTATTTTAGCGGCGGAATTTCAAATCCGTTCATTTCCCTTTTTCTGCTTCAAGTAATAATCGCCGCAATTTTACTAAAAACTTTTTACGCGTGGATAATCGCTGTAGTCACAACTTCCTGCTACATTTCTCTCAATTTTTATTACCGCGAATTGCACGCTTTTCAACATCACGGCGAAGGTGATTTTTTGAATCTGCATTTGCACGGCATGTTAATTAGCTACGTAATTGCCGCAATTTTGCTGTTGGTTTTTGTTACTAAAATTAGAAAAAATTTAAAAGAAGGTGATGAAAAAATTAGTTTCTTACAACGTCAAGCTCTTGAAAAAGAGCAGGTTGTAAGAATTGGTCTTTTAGCAACTGGTGCAGCTCACGAGTTAAGTACTCCTCTTTCAACAATTTTGGTGATATTAAATGATTGGCAAAAAATGAATTTGCAAAAAGAAATTTTAGAAGATGTGAGTTTGATTGAATCGCAAATTATTCGTTGTCAAAAAATTATTTCAGAAATTCTTAGCTCATCAGGAAAAGATCGCCTTGAAAATGCAAAATTAGTTACGGTTAAAAAAGCTTTTGATGATTTGCTAGATGAATGGAAAAATTCTCGAAAACCAATTAACTTGGTTTATAACTTTGAAGGTAACTCTGAGCGTTTAATATTATTTGATAGTATGTTGTCTCAAGCTTTGCTGAATGTTTTTGATAATGCTTTAGAAGCGTCAAAAGAGTTTGTTTTGATTAATATAAAATCTTTAAAAAAAGATGTTGTTATTGAAGTTGAAGATCGTGGGAATGGTTTTGATTCTAGTGTTTTAAGAGAAATTGGCAGTCTAAATATTAGTACAAAAAACAGTAGTGGCTTAGGATTATTTCTAGCGATTAATGTTTTAAATCGCCTCAATGGAAAGCTAGAAATAAAAAATTTAGATCTTGGATCTAAAGTAATAATTACAATTCCTTTTGAAAATCATGAGTGAATATAAAGCAGTTTTAATTGCAGAAGATGATAATTTATTAGCAGGAAGTTTGGAAAGATCTTTTGCTAGAAGAGGTTTTAAAGCTGAAGCTGTTCATAATATAAAAGATGCAAAATCATTGTTAAAAAATTTTCATCCAACTCATGCAGTTGTTGATCTTAAGATGTTGGGAGAATCTGGTTTAGAATTGGTAAAATATCTTCATGAATTTGATTCAAAGATAAAAATTGTTATGCTTACAGGATATGCAAGTATTGCGACAACAATTGAGGCGATAAAATCGGGAGCTTGTTATTATTTAGCAAAACCAGCAAATGTTGATATGATAATTGCTGCGTTTGAAGGAGAGAATTTATCAAAAAATAATATTAACCAAACGAAGAAAACCTCGATTAAAAATCTTGAATGGGAACAAATTCACCAAGTTTTAATAGATGTTGATTTTAATATTTCAGAAGCTGCACGTATTTTAGGAATGCATCGAAGAACTTTGGCTCGTAAGCTAGAAAAAAGACGAGTTTCTTAGTTATTGTTAACTTTCTTCAAATCACTCCAATATTTCATACGCTTTTTTAGTTCGCGTTCAAATCCTCTCTCATTTGGTTGGAAAAACTCTAGGTTAGATTTTTTTAATAATTCTTCAGGCAAAAATTCTTGTCCAGAAAAGCAGTTTGGAGTGTCGTGGTCGTAAATATAAGATTTTTGATTTTTTTGATCGTTGGAGTTTTTTTGAATTTTTTTGACGTAAGTTCCATCGCAAATATGAAGTGGTGGTAATAGATGAGTTGAATTCTGGGCGGCTTCAATTGCCGCTTTATGAGCTAAATAACTGGCATTAGATTTAGGTGCTGTTGCTAAATAAATTGTGGCATGACTTAAGGCATAATCACCTTCTGGGCTTCCTAAAAAATCATAATTTTCTTTTGCTGCCATTACTTGTAAAAGCGCATTTGGATCTGCCATTCCAATATCTTCAGTCGCAAAACGAGCTAGGCGGCGTAAAATGTAATAAGGATCTTCTTTTGCCTCTAACATTCGAGCTAAATAATAAAGCGCAGAGTTAACGTCAGAACCGCGCAAAGATTTATGAAACGCGCTAATTAAGTTAAAATGAAAATCACCTTTTTTATCAAAGTGAGCTGCTCTTTTAGAAATAAGATTATGTAGTTTTTCTGTGGTTAATTTGTTGGTTGAATTCAAAGAAAATAATTCTTCACAAGCATTTAAAAGATATCTGGCATCGCCGCAAGCAAGTTTGATTAAAGCTGATCTTGCTTCATCTAAAAGTGGTAAAATTTTACCAGTTTTTTCTTCGGCTCGAAGTAGAATTTTTTCTAAGGAAGATTCATCAAGAGGTTTTAAAGAGATGATTTTACAACGTGAAAGTAATGCAGAATTTAGATGAAATGAGGGATTTTCTGTTGTGGTGCCAATTAATATAATAGTTCCATCTTCAATAAATGGTAAAAAAAGATCTTGTTGGGTTTTGTTAAAATGATGAATTTCGTCAATCATCAAAATAGTTTTTGAAGTGGTTTTTTGTTCATCAAAAAGTTCAGAATTTAAACTAGGGTTATTTGCAATTCTTGCTTGATCTATTGCTTTGCGAATTTCGGCCGCTCCTGAATTTATTGCCGACATCATTAAAAAATTAGCGTCAGAAATTTTTGCTAGTGATTTAGCAATTGTGGTTTTTCCAACTCCTGACGGTCCCCATAAAATTATTGAGGGAATATTTTTAGATAAAGAAATTGCAGTTAGTGATCCAGATTCTTCGAAAAGATGATCTTGCCCAATAACATCTTGTAAGTTTTGAGGTCGAATTAAGTCAGCAAGAGGTCGTTGGTTTAGCATATTTACCATTTAAAAATTCTTTTTCCTGCTGCCGCACCAATCAAAGAAAATACTAACACTGGAAAATAATGCCAAATTACGAGATGAAAAAAATCATCATTTTGTTCGTTTATTTTCAAGGCAATACAACCAATTGTGCTGGCGGCAATAACTGCAAGATTTGTTGCTTTGCTAGGATTAATATTAATGCCTTTTCGCAGAATATAAAAGAAGTAAAGAGATGGAATAATAGAAAATGAAGTAATGCAGATTAAACACCGATAGCTGTGATGTGGTTGATATATCAGACCAGATTTTGTTTGAGAAACAAATTCAAAAATTAGAAAAACCGCAAAAATCGTTAAAATAAAATAAGGAATTTTTAGTAGATAATTTTTTTGGTAACTATCTGGGTAAATCGTAATTGAAGCTGCAGCAATAGATGAGATTAGCAAAATTATCATTAATAGAATTTCGATTATAAAACTAGGTTCTAATAATTTTTCACTAATGTCGCTTCTTACGCCAAGAAATGTCTGAATTATGAAATAGTAAACCAAAGCAAATATCACTAAGCGTAAGATCCAGTGAGAAGGTTTTTTTAGAACCTTAACTGGTTTTGATTCTTGAGATAATTTTGTAATAAGATCTGAGGTTAGCATTATCTTAAAAAATTTTGTTTTATTTTTTTTACAGCGCGATGTGCAGCAACTTTAACTGCGGATTCATTCATATTAATTGTTCTTCCAACTTCTTTTGCTGTATATCCTTCAATATACATCATGGTTAAGATCTTTTTTTGTTTTGAATCAAGATCTGCAAAAATGTCATTTATCAATTCGTTGCTACTTTGTTCATTAGTTACATCCGCTAAGATTTCGATAAAATCGTCAATATTAGAAGTTTTATGACGCATTTCCAAATAATGTTTTCGCAAATGATCATTAATTCTGAAATTAGCGATGGACATTAACCAAGGTATTATTGGTCTTTCACAATCGTAAGTATGACGAGATTTATGAATTGAAATCAGAATTTCTTGTAGCACATCTTCAACGTCAGATTGGTTGATTCTCTTAGAAATAAAAGAGCGCAGAAGTTTACTAGTTTGCAGCAAAAATTCTTGATAAGAGCTTTGATTTCCAGCAATGGCTGATTTCATTAACTCTTTGAGAATCTGTTTTGAATCATTTTTATTAGATGCTGATGTAACCATTCAAAGCTAGATGACGAATAACTGATTTTGAGATGCATAAAATTTATGAACTAAAGCTTATCAACTTTAGATAAGGTTTGGTTTAATAACAAGCTTCTGCATTTTATCAATTTTACCTTTTGTTGTTGGAGGTAAAAGAAGCGTCTTTTCAATATTTAGGAGGTAAAATGAACAAATTTTTAATGACATCTTTTATTACTATTAACCTTATTTCATCTAATATTATGGCTGCTGAAATTACAAAAAAATATGTTAAAGACACACAAAATCTTAGTAATTTTCAAAAATATGTTATTGAAAAAGATGGCACTGAGCCAGCTTTTCAAAATGAATATTGGAACAATAAAAAAGAAGGAATTTATGTTGATGCAGCTTCTGGTCAGCCTCTTTTTTCTTCAACTGATAAATATGATTCTAAAACTGGTTGGCCAAGTTTTACAAAGCCAATTGAGCAAAGTTCAGTTATTGAAAAAAAGGATGCTACTTTTGGCATGACTCGTGTTGAAGTTAGATCAAAAGATGCTAATTCTCATTTAGGGCATGTTTTTAATGATGGTCCAAGAGATAAAGGTGGTTTAAGATATTGCGTTAATTCAGCATCTTTAAAATTTGTGCCAAAAGAATCTTTGCAAAAAGAAGGTTATTCAGAGTTTGAGAAGTTATTTAAGAAATAAGTTATTTTTTGTGGTTTGATATATCCAAGTCTTTTTGGTAAAACTTGTTTATGTAATACTTAAACTCGTGAAGCCAAAGAGCTTTGTGTGGAAATTCTTCTTCTGTTAAATTTTTTAGATGTTTGGGCGTTAAAGCTTTAGTTTTTTTTGATATAAAAGGATTTAGTCCGTTGGCTATTTTATGGTTTTGGAGCTACTATAGATTCAGATTCTTCCTTCTTTTTTTGTAAATTTATTAGTGCTTTTCCTTCAACAACTTTACCAGAGCTTAAGGTAAATGTTTGATTCGGTTTTAAATCAAAACGAATTTCAATTTGATTTTCGGCATTAGTTTTTGGAGCGAATTCTTCTTTTTTTCCTGAGATAATTTTCCATTTACTTAAACTTAATTTCCAAAGAACTGTAACGCTTCCTTTGGTAATTTTTTCAACATAAAGCTCTTTCTTTGGATCATTTGTTTTAGAAGTTATTTTTTTATCATTAACCCAAACTATCCAATCTTTAGAGTTAAAATAAATTATTGAGGCGAGATAGATATAGGATTTCTCGTTTTCTTGATTTTCCTGTTCTTGTTTTCTTAATTTTTCAGCTTCTTCAGATTTTTTTCTTTCTTCTTCAGATAAGATTTTATCGGAATCAGAACCATCTGGAATATAGGTTTCGTTATTTTTTAGTGATTCAATAGCATTTTCCAAATTGTCATATTCTTGATCATCAAACATCAAAGATTTTGGTTTATCCTTTCCAAGTAAACTACTTGCCAAACCTTCTCTGGCTTGTTGTACTAGTGAATTTTCTTTGTAATCACTTTTAGGAGAGGTAGGAGAAGGGTTTTCTGTGATTTCATTATTAATTGTTACTATTGGTTCTTGTGCTGTACTGCTTTCTTGTGCATAAACATTTTGAGCAAGAATCACAAAAGCAATTGTAGTTTTAATAATTTGTTTGAGATTCATCTTAGTTTTTATCGTTTTTTATTGGTTTATTTGAATCTTTGGAGTCTGACTTTGGATCTTCTGATGCTTTTGGTTTTTTATCTTTAAATGCATACCATGAGAAAGTGGTTTTTCCTTCAACAAGTCCAGATCCTTTTCCTGTGCTGATAGCAATCAATTGCTCATCTGAATAACTTTTATCTTTTTTGATTTCTAAGCTATTTATTACCACATAACCAGGAAGAGAGTTTGTAAAATCGTTAACAAATGATAATGCTCTGCGATCGTCTAAGGCCGAAAAAGTTAAATCAATATTTGCAAAGGATGTGATAATTGTTGTGGTGTTAAAAATGCCATTAGAAAGAGTTTCAGGAAGAGTAACTTTAATAACAGGAGATGAAATATTATATTTAATCGCATTTGAAGAAAGTAGCGAATTTATCTCATCTATTTTTATACCATTAGTGCTTTTTTTCTTTTCATCTAAATTTCCCCATATTGCTAGATATTTTTTAATATCGAGAGTTTTGCTTTGCAGTTCTTCAGCTTGGCTTTGAATTTGTGAAGTTTCTATAGCAATAGTTTCTGATTCTTTCTTTAGCTGAGAGTTTTTGTGGGAATTATACAAAATGCATGCACAAAACAAAGCCACAGATCCTGCAGATATTGCGACATTAAAGATAATTTTTTTTCTAAGTTCTATAATCCTCATTATTTTGAAATGCTAAGTTCAATTGGGAAGCTGTAATACTTTTGATTAAAATCGATATTTCTAGGTAAGTCGGTATAGGTTACTCGATTCTTATTTAAAGTTTCCTTTGTTTTTGCTACAAGTCCGTCAAATTCACTAAATAGGTCTTCAATATCACCGCTTTTATTCTGAATTATGCCACTTAAAGAAAAACTATAATTACCATTTGCAGAAGGAGATTTTGGGTTGAAACCATTTAGTGAGTAAGAAAATTTGGACAGGTTAACGTTATAATTTTTAATGAATTTAAGATTGCTATAAAAGTCTGCAATATTTGTTCCATTCGAGCTCAGAGCTTGATCTATTTTTCCAAAGTCAGTTACTCTTTCAATATCTATTGCTTCTCCATTTTCTGTTTTATCTGTTTTTGCTCCTTCAAGAGCTAGTTTTTGCACTCTTGCAAATTCTTGAATTGCGGCAGATTTTCTAGTTTTAGCATCTTCAATATCTTCGTATAATTTACCTTGAGAAAAAATACTAAACACTATTGCTCCAAGAGTGGCAATAATAAAAAAGACATCTGCGTAATATGATGCTCTTAACCCTAAAAAGAATTTTTCTAAAGAAGAAATTTTGGGTGTTGAGAATTTAAGAATTTTTGGGTTCTTGAAGAAAATTTTAGAAATTAAAAGATCACAAGATGAGCTATTTGACGGTAATAACTGTGAGTAACCAAGTTGAGTTGCAGCTTGAGATGGAGTATAATTTATAAAGTTAAGTTCAGTGGTGTTTAATTTTTTAATAGCTTCAATACCTTCAGAAGGAAGAACATTTACAATATCTAATTCAGACATTGTAATATCAGGAAAAAGACGCTTTAAATATTCAAATGTGCTATAAAGATCTTGCTCGTATTTTTCTAAAAAATCAGGTTGAGAAAAATTATAATCAACAATACGAGTAAATACTATTCCACTTTCAGAAAACACGATTTGTCTTATTCCGCTAACTTTGTTTTGTAAAACTAGACAGTAAAGATCATTTCTTTTTGCTCTAATTTTTGAGTGAGTTCTTATGTCTTTTTTAAGAGATTTTAAAAGCTGAAAAGACTCAACGGGTAACATGTATATGCCAACAAGCCTATTGGGCATTTCTAGTAAAAACTCAACCCAACTTGAAATTGTTTCAGTGTTTGAAGCTGACACAAATAAAGATTCCCATTTATTGTTTTGGGTAGATTTAGTCTTTGTTTTTTTGCGATTTAAAATTATGTAATTTTTAAGACTTTCTTTGTCGCCATCAATTGCTAAATCACGTTTTACAAGTCTTATTAAATCTCCTCTGCGAACTAAAGGATAAGATTTTTTCTTGTAAATTTGATCAACTGTATCAAGTAAAACATATGATTGAGCAGACTTATTAGCGAGAAATATACTTTTTAGTTGTTCTTTTGTTTTGTCGTTTAATTCATCAAGAAATATTTTGTTTTTAATGTCGTTTCCTTCATGCAAAGCAACAACGGCACCATTATTTCCTATTGTGACAACAATATTTTTCCCAGAAAGCATTTGAGTTTGATATAATTAAAACTTAGAAAAACTTTTTAAAATCTTTTAAGAATTTTGGTTTTTTAAGAGCCAATATTAAACATGCAATTACTCATCAAAAAAATGATTTTAGGAATTGGAACTGATTTAATTTCGGTCACCAGAATTGAGAAATTAATTTCACAATTTCAAGTTAGATTTTCTCAAAAAATTTTCACAAAGAATGAAATCGAGAATGCTAATAAGATCAACAACTCATTAGTAAAAACTTTATTTTTTGCCAAAAGATTTGCAGCGAAAGAAGCTTTTGCAAAAGCAACTGGTCTTGGAATTGGCAGAGGAATTGAGTTTAAAGATATTGAAGTTGAAAATAATAATTTGGGAAAACCAGAAATTAAAATTCTCAATGATAAAACAAATTTTTTACAAGAGCATTTCTCCTGCAAAAAATTTGCAGTTCATCTTTCTTTAACTGATGAAAGATCTTACGCTAGTGCTTATGTTATAATAGAAAAAATATCATGAAAAACATTCTCGTAATTGGTGCTGGATCTTGGGGAACGGCAATTGCCAATCTTTTGGCAAAAAATTCTCATCAGGTTTTTTTAAGCTCTAATCATCAGTCAATTATTGATGAAATTAACAATAAATCGACCAACAAAAAATTTCTTCCCGAGGTAAAATTAAACTCAAAAATTAAAGCGATTTCTGATTTTAGCGAAATCCTAAAATCTTGTGATTTGGTTTTTGTGGTAATTCCAAGTGTTGCGGCGGCTGAGGTTTTTAAGAAAATTTCAAATCTGCAAATCAAAAAAAACTGCAAATTCGTTATTTGTTCTAAAGGAGTCGATAAAAATTCTCTGCTGTTTTTGGGCGAGTTGTTTGAAAAAGTGGTTAAAAATAAAAATTACGCAGTTTTATCTGGGCCAAATTTTGCAATTGAAGTTGCTAACGAAGTTCCAACCATCACCACAATTGCTGCTAAAAACAAAAATTTGGCAAATGAAGTAATTGCGGTTTTAAAAAACAAAAATTTTCATCCTCAATATTTTAAAGATCCAATCACCGCAGAAGTGTGCGGTGTTGTTAAAAATATTATTGCCATTGCTTGCGGAATAGTTGATGGGCTTGAATTGGGAGTGAATGCAAAAGCTGCAATAGTTTTAAAAGGAATAGGTGAAATTCAAACTCTTTGTAAAAAACTTGGAGCATCAACCGATGTTGTTAATGCCGCTGGTTTTGGCGATATATTTTTAACCTGTTCGTCATCTAAATCTCGCAATAATTCTCTCGGAGTTCTTCTGGCAGAAGGCAAGAGCTATGCAGAAATTTCTAAATCTAGTGGAAAAACTTTTGAAGGTGCTGCATCAGCTCTATCAATTTCTAAAATTGCTGCAAAACTAAATTTGCAGTTAGATTTATGTGAAAAAGTGCAAAAAATTCTCACCAAAAAACACGCTTCAAGTCAGATCAAATCAATCATTACCAAATTAATTCTCAGCTAAATGTCTAATCAAGTTTTAATCATCGATTTCGGTAGCCAAGTTACTCAACTAATTGCTCGCAGAATCCGCGAATCTGGTGTTTTTTGTGAAGTAAAAAACCCCGACATCAAGCTCGATGAAATCAAAAAAATCGCACCAAAAGCCATTATCTTTTCTGGCGGGCCAAATTCAGTTTATGAAAAAGGCGCGCCAACAATTGATAAAAAAATTTTCGATTTAAAAACGCCAATTTTTGGAATTTGCTACGGTCAACAATTAATCTGTCATTTGCTTGGCGGAAAAGTTGAGGCTTCAAAAGAACGCGAATTTGGTAAAGCTGAAATTGACATAATTTCAAAATCAAAATTTTTCAAAAATGTTAAAAGCCGCCAAGTTTGGATGTCGCACGGCGATTCAGTTAAAAAAATTCCCGCTGGTTTTGAAGTAATTGCCAAAACCAAAAACGCGCCTTACGCCGCAATTGCTGACGAGAAACGTAAAATTTACGGCGTGCAGTTTCATCCAGAAGTTGTTCACTCGCTTGATGGCAAAAAAATGATTGAAAATTTTGTCATCAACATTGCTGGATGTAAATCAGATTGGACGATGAAAAATTTCAAAGCCGAAGAAATTAAAGAAATCAAAAAACTTGTCGGCAAAAATCACGTAATTTGCGGACTTTCTGGTGGCGTTGATTCTTCGGTTGTTGCGGCTTTGATTAATGAAGCAATCGGCAAACAATTAACCTGCATTTTTGTTGATCACGGTCTTTTAAGAAAAGGTGAGGGCGCGCAAGTTAAAGAAGTTTTTGCTAAAAAATTTAAAACAAATTTGGTTTATGTTGATGCGTCGAAGCTTTTCTTATCAAAGCTCAAAGGTGTTTCTGATCCTGAAAAAAAACGCAAAATAATCGGTAAAACTTTTATTGAAGTTTTTGATAAAGAATCAGCGAAAATCAAAAACGCCACCTTTTTGGCACAAGGAACTTTATATCCTGACGTAATTGAATCTAGCCATCCAAATAAAGGCGCGAGCCAAACAATTAAGTCGCACCACAATGTTGGTGGCTTGCCAAAAAAGATGAAATTGAAATTGCTTGAACCAGTCAGAATGCTTTTTAAAGACGAAGTTCGTTTGCTTGGAAAGGAACTTGGTTTGCCTGATCACGTCGTGGGTCGCCATCCTTTTCCAGGGCCGGGTTTAGCGATTAGAATTATTGGCGACATCACGCCAGAAAAAATTAAAGTTTTGCAAGAAGCTGACGCAATCTACATCGAAGAAATTCGCAAAGCCGGTCTTTACGACAAAATTTGGCAGGCTTTTTCAGTTTTAACTCCAGTTAAAACAGTTGGCGTAATGGGTGATGCTAGAACTTATGAAAACGTTTTAGCTTTACGCGCAGTGACTTCAATTGACGGAATGACCGCGGATGTTTATCGCTTCGATTCCGAATTTTTGTGCAATGTTGCGAGCAGAATAATCAACGAAGTGCGTGGAATTAATCGCGTGGTTTACGACTTCACCTCAAAACCACCGGGAACTATTGAGTGGGAGTAAGATTAATCCTGAACTTTTCTAACGAATTCAGATTTTAAGCCCATCGCGCCAATTCCGGGAATTTTGCAGTCAATATCGTGATCGCCACCAACTAAGCGAATGTTTTTTACTTTGGTTCCAACTTTAACAACCCCGCTGCAGGACGGGGTTTGTAACCCCGTCCTCACGTTCATGTAAAGCTAGTCAGTTTGTGTGAGCTGTTGTTTCTTAAATAATATAACAAAAATGAACATGTGGACGGAGTTACAAACTCCGTCCAGCGGAGGGAGTAGATTTAATCCTGAACTTTTCTAACGAATTCAGATTTTAAGCCCATCGCGCCAATTCCAGTAATTTTGCAGTCAATATCGTGATCGCCACCAACTAAGCGAATGTTTTTTACTTTGGTTCCAACTTTAACAACCAAAGATGAGCCTTTTACTTTCAAGTCTTTAATCACAGTTACTGTGTCGCCATCTTTTAAAATATTGCCGTTGGCGTCTTTTATGTTTTCGTCAGATTCCTCTTCGGCTTTGGCAAATTTTGACCATTCGTTGGAGCATTCTGGGCAAACATAAAGATTTCCATCTTCGTAAGTGTATGTACATTGGCATTTTGGGCAGCTTGGTAAGGTTTCTTCAGTCATTTTTTGATATTTGTAAGTTTTATGGTAATTTAAAACCTTCTGGATCCCCGCCTTCGCGGGGATGACGTTGTAAGTAAGATATTTAAGCAGTCATCCCCGCGTAGGCGCGGATCCAGAAGGTTTGTGTGCGCTAGAATAATTACTATCTTATCTGACAAAAAACTTTTGCCTAATTCATTTCAGTTCTCACAATTCACAATCTAAGTGATCAAAATTCAATTCTAATTTTATGTCAAAATTTACTCTTCCTTACGCACAAGAAATTGCTGCTGATAAAAAAATTCTCTACAAAAACGCCCGCATTATCGATCCTCAATCTGGTTACGACAAACTCGGAAGCCTTCTAACAATTGGTAATAAAATTGCTGATTTTGGTGAATCAATTGAAGCTTCAGATGCCGAAATCATTGATTGTAAAGGCAATGTTTTGGCTCCCGGTTTAATCGACATTCAAGTGCATTTTCGCGATCCGGGGCAATCTCACAAAGAAGATTTAACCACTGGTTCAAAATCGGCAGTTGCTGGCGGAATTACCACGGTTGTGTGCCAACCAAACACTGCACCAACTCTTGATTCAGTTTTAACTTTTGATTATTTGCGCCTAAAAGCTCGTGAAGCCGCTTATTGTAACGTTAAAGCTTACGGCTGCATTACCAAAGGCATGAAAGGTGAAGAGCTTGCCGACATGAATTCTTTAAAAGAAGCTGGCGCAGTTGGTTTTACTGACGATGGTTTGCCGGTAATGAACGCTAACGTAATGCGTCGCGCTTTTGAATATTCGCGTAATTTAGACGTTGTAATTGCGCAACATGCTGAAGATTTAAACCTTACAAACAAAGGCTGTATTGCTGAAGGAAAAGTTTCTCTTGAGCTTGGCGTTCGCGGCATTCCAAATATTTCCGAAAGCGTTATTGTTGAGCGTGATTTGGCAATTTTAGAGGCGGTTGGCGGGCGTTATCACTTGCTTCATGTTTCAACTCGTGAAGCTTTAGATGCAATTAAGCGCGCTAAAGAAAAAGGTTTGAAAGCTACGGTAGAAGTTTCTCCGCACCATTTTATGTTAAATGACACGCAAGTTTTAAAATCTGGAACTAATGCGAAAATGAATCCGCCACTTCGTTCAGAAACTGATCGTTTAGCTTTAATTGAAGGTTTGCGCAGTGGTTTAATCGACGCAATTGCCACAGATCACGCGCCACATGATTTAGCTTCAAAAGAAAAAACTTTAGAAGAAGCGAGCTTCGGAATTGTTGGCGTTGAAACCATGTTGCCGCTTTCTCTAAATCTTTATCACCAAGGTGTTTTGAGCTTGAAAGATTTGTTAGCCAAAATGACGTGCAATGCTGCTAAGATTATTAATTTTGACGGCGGCGTAATTGCAAAAGGTGCAAGGGCGGATTTGGTTTTGATTGATTTAAATCATGATTGGCAAATTGATTCACAGAAATTTTACTCAAAATCAAAAAACTCACCTTTTGATGGTTTTAAAGTGAAAGGTTGTGCGATCAGAACAATTGTATCTGGAAAAACTGTTTATGAAAAATAATTAATTTTTGAATGTTAGAGCACTTTCTTCAGGGAATGCTAATGGGATTTTACATTGCCGCACCAATTGGTGCGGTAAGTATTATTTATATCAGGAGAACTTTAAATAATGGTATTTCTTCAGGAATTATTTCTGCACTTGGGGTTACTACCGCTGAAACTATTTATGCAACTATTGTAATTTTTGGACTGTCATTTTTTTCTGATTTTTTGCTTAAGTGGGAAAGAGAACTAAGGCTGTGCGGTGCATTCTTTTTACTATTTCTTGGTGTTAAAATATTATTCTTTAATCCTATTAAAAAAGTTTCTTTATTTGCGAAGCAAAAAACTCTGCTTTACGACTATTTTACAATGTTGTTCTTAGCTTTGTTTAATCCAATTGCGCTATTTGGTTTTGTGGCAATTTTTGTAGGTTTTGCAGCAAGAAGTTTGCAAGATATTTACACGTCTTTAACTATGCTTTTTGGGTTTTCGTTAGCTTCTTTTTCTTTTTGTTTATCTTTAATATTTTCAGCTCACTTACTAAGAAATATGTTTCTAAACGATGATTTACATTTGGTGTTTATTCTAAATCAGTTGTCAGGAGTTATGATAATCTTGTTTGCAATCGCGATTTTTACTTTTTCTTTTTAAGTCAATGACCAACAAAGTTTTAATAATTGCTGGCTCTGATCCAAGCGGAGGTGCTGGAATTCAAGCTGATCTTAAAACTTCTACAGCTCATAAAGTTTACGCTTCCGCTGTAATTACTTGTTTGACTGCGCAAAATACCCAAAAAGTTTTGGCCGTTCACCATTCGCCGATTGAGTTTTTGCGTCAGCAATTGGAAGTGGTTTTGGAAGATATAAAATTTGACGCGATTAAAATTGGTATGCTTGGAACCAAAGAAATAATCGATGTTGTTGCTGATGTTTTGGCAAAAAAAGCTAAAAAAATTCCGATGATTTTAGATACTGTAATGGTTGCAACTTCGGGTGATTTATTGTTGAAAACAAATGCTGTTGCGGCTTTGAAATCAAAGTTAGTTAAAGATGCTTTTATTGTGACGCCAAATGTTGATGAAGCTCAGGTTTTAGCAGAAATGAAGATTAAAAATTTTGCAGATATGAAAGTTGCAGCCACAAAAATCAAAGCTTTAGGAGCAAAAAATGTTTTGATTAAAGGCGGACATTTAAATTTTTTGGATGGAAAAATTCATAGCCTTTTACTTGATGAGAAAAATAAATTTCACCGCATCAGTAACAAAAAAATCGGCAATAAAAATCTGCACGGAACTGGCTGCACTTTAGCTTCAGCAATTGCCTGCAATTTA
>CAYWVI010000038.1:0-13920 GCA_964461905.1 uncultured Rhizobium sp.
GAAGGAGTTTATTTGAATCAGCTTTTGCTTGATTTGGGTTTGGCAGAGACTTGGGTTTAATTTTTTAAAAAGATGAGATTTGTAATTCTGCCCTCACGTTTTCGTTTAGTTTGGCATTCCTAAATAGTTGACTAAACAACATCACAAAACTTACTCTAAAAAAATTCAATTTTTCACTCGCAAATTTTGCCTCAAAATGAATTACAAAAACAAAAATATCGACTTCAAAAATCTGCATCCAGACACGCAAATGGTGCGTGGCGGAACTATTCGCTCTAACTTTGGCGAAACCTCTGAGGCAATTTTTTTAAATTCTGGCTTTTGCTACAATTCTGCCGAAGTGGCTGAAAGTCGTTTTAACGGCGTTGATCCCGGTTACGTTTATTCTCGCTACGTAAATCCAAGCTTAAAAATGTTAGAAGAAAAAATGGCATTGCTTGAAGGAGCAGAAAGTGCCTGTGTGATGGGTTCTGGAATGGCGGCAGTTTTTGCTTCAATCATGTGTCAAATAAAAGCTGGAGATCACTTTATTGCTTCAAGAGTTTTGTTTGGATCTTGTTTTTACATCGCTACAAAAGTTCTGCCTAATTACGGCATTGACGTAACTTTAGTTGACGGAATTAACCAAGATGAGTGGCGCAAAGCTTTTAAAAAAAATACCAAAGTAGTTTTTATTGAAACTCCTGCCAACCCAAATTTAGAAATTATTGACATCGAATTTGTAGCAAAGCTTTGCAAAGCAAATGGTGCGCAGCTAATTGTCGACAATATTTTTGTGTCATCTCATACCCAAAAGCCATTAGAATTTGGTGCTGATGCTGTTGTTTATTCAACAACCAAACATATCGATGGACAAGGTCGCACTTTGGGTGGTTGCGTTGTTGGCAAACAACATTTTATCAAAGAAATTTTGTTACCATTTCATCGTCACACTGGTCCAGCTTTAAGTCCATTTAATGCTTGGATTGCTCTTAAGTCTTTAGAAACTTTCTCTTTGCGCATGGAACGCCATTGCTTTAACGCTCAAAAAATTGCCGAATTTTTAGAAAATCATCCAAAAATAAAAAATGTTTCTTATCCAACCCTCAAATCGCACCCACAATTTGAAGTTGCTTCTAAACAAATGAAAAATGGCGGAACAGTTTTATCTTTAGAAATTAAAGGTGGCAAAGCTGAAGCTTTTAGGTTTATGAATCACTTAAAAATCATTGATATTTCTAACAATTTTGGCGATTCAAAAACTTTAATAACTCACCCATCAACCACAACCCACTCAAGCATTGCTCGTGAAGAGCAAGAAAAAATTGGCATCACTGAATCAATGTGTCGACTTTCTGTTGGCCTTGAACATGTTGATGATTTGATCGCCGATCTCAATCAAGCACTTAACAATTAAGAGGTAAAAATGCCAAGCTTCGACATAGTTTCAAAAATCGACATGCAAGAAATTGACAACGTTGTTAACTCAACTTTGCGCGAATTGACCAATCGTTACGATTTTAAAGGATCGCCATTTTCTGTTGAGTTAAAAATCAAAGAAAATCTGATCAATATTTCTGCCGACAGCGAGTATAAATTAGGGCAAATTTGCGATTCTCTAAAAGTGTTTTGCGTTAGACGCAACGTTGATCCGCGAGCTTTAGACATTCAAAAAGAAGAAAAGGCTGGTGGAAATACCTTTCGTCAAGAAATCAAATTAAAAAACGGCATTGATCAAGAAATCGCCAAAAAAATTGTGAAGCAATTTAAAGACTCAAAAATGAAAGTTCAGGCGTCAATCAAAGGCGATGAAGTGCGAGTTGACGGCAAAAAACGCGATGATTTGCAAGAAGCAATAGCCATGTTGCGTAGCGCAAGCTACGATTTGCCTCTGCAATTTATTAATTTTCGCGATTAAATAAGAGGAAGAGTTTTTAGTTTCTGACTTTTAACTCTCAACCACCACCAATAAAATGAACAATCTCAACTTTGCTTCCTTCGTCTAAAATGATTTTAGAAAATTCTGTTGAGTTGATTATTTGCAAATCTTTTTCCACAGCAATTTTTTTAGTATCTAAAGCTAGATCAGAAATTAGTTGAGCAATAGTTATTGATTTTTCTAAAATCTTTTCTTCACCGTTAAGTGTGATTTTGATTTTTGACATATTTCACTAAAATTAAGTAGATTAAATTGAACTTATATTCTCGTTACCTTCTAACTAAAACAACAATAACTTTTATCGGCTTTTTATCTATTTTAATCTGCCTGATTTGGTTTAGTCGCGCCATAAGCTTAGTAAAATATGTTACTGAAAATGGCGTGCAACTTGGTCAATTTCTATTCTTATTTGTTTTGATTTTGCCTTGGTTGCTACTTTTTATAATTCCAGTATCAATGTTTGCTGCGATTCTAATTACCTACAATCGAATGCTTCTTAGCAACGAAATTACTATTTTAAAAAACTCTGGATTAACAAAATTACAAATTTGCCGACCAATTCTAGGATTAATAATTCTCTGCTCGGTATTTTGTTACATGGTTTCCTTTTATTTGATGCCTTACAGCAACCAAAAATTAAGACTTTTGCGGCATGATTTTAGAAATAATTACAACAGCCTTTCTTTTAATCCCCAAACTTTTGAAACCCTTAATAATCTTACTATTTACGCAAAAGATCGTGATCAAACTAATCACCTTTTTGGAATTATTTTAAATGATGAAAGATCAAAAAAATATTCTGTTACAATCACTGCAAAAAAAGGAAATATTGTTGCTGAGAAAAATTCTGCCTTGCTTTACATGGAAGACGGAACCCTGCAAAAATTTAATAGATTAGATAATAAATCAGAGATTTTGAAATTTGATAATTACGTCTTTAACCTAATTGAAAATGAAAAACCATCCAGTCACACAAGATGGGGTGCAAAAGAAAGATTTCTTCCTGACCTTATCAATCCGGGTCCTGAAGTTGATTATATTTTGGCAGACAAGCTAAGATCTGAAATTCACCAACGCATTACGTTTCCTTTGTTTTCTTTGGTATTTTCTTTAATTGCGCTGGCTTGCATTTTGCACGGACAATTAAACCGTAGCGGTAATTTAAAAAATATTTTTATTGCATCAGCTGCAACCACATTTTTTCTAGCAACTAGCATCGCTCTTTCTGATCTAATTACTTCATCAGAAAAATGTATTCCGTTATTATATCTAAACTTTGCCTTATTTATTGCGGTAAGTTTAAAATTTCTTGTAAGCAATAATCAGAAAACATCATGAATAAACCAAAACTGCTTACCTTATATCTTTCTAAACAATTTTTACTCACATTTTGCCAAATAGCTGCTGGGTTTTCTTTGCTAATTTTTTTTATAAATCTTTTAGATCTCTTAGAAAGAGTTAAAGATTCAGGCGCGCCATTTTACATCACTGCCTTCATGGCATTTTTGCAAATTCCTAATTTTTTAAACGATATTGTTTCTTCGTTAGTTCTGATTTCGGCAATAATTTCATTTTTCTTTCTCTCATCAAAAAGCGAAATCACCATCTTAAGAGTGAGTGGCTTTTCTCTTTGGCAGGTTATTTATCCAATAGCAATTTCTGCGATTACTTTAGGTCTTTTATGGATAACTATTATTGGCTCAGTCAATGTTTATATGACCAAAAAATTTAATGCTCTTGAAGGAAAATATACCAGAAACGATGCCAGAGAAATTGTAGCACCAAGAGGAGGAATATGGTTAAAACAATCTAATATCGAAAACAAAAAAGAAGAAATAATCATCAAAGCCAAAAAAGTTTTTAAAGAGAATATGGAATTTCAAGATGTGACTTTTTGGTTCTTTGATAAAAACGGTCAATTTTACAAAAAAATTGATGCCGAAGAAATGTTGCTAAACAAAACAAATTGGTCGTTAAAAAATGTCACAATTAACGATGATAATCTTATTAACAAAACTATTCCAAACATCCTAATACCAACCAATCTGGAACATGATTTTGTAACAACAAAAATTTTAAATAACTTTCAAAACGTAAATTTATTTTCAATTTTTGAACTACCAAATCTGATCAAAGATTTAAAAAATTCAGGATTTAACACCACAAAGTTTAGAGTTTATTTTAACTCACTTTTGTGCAAACCGTTATTGTTTTTAGCAATGGTTTTAATCGCCTGCTATTTCGGACTAAACCATATTAGAAATAATAATTCTGTTCTAATGATTTTCTTAGGAATTGTTGTTGGTTTAATTTTTTATATCATATCTAGCATCATCAATTCTCTTGGATCTTCTGGGTTAATTCCTGTTTTTGCTTCAACTTGGGTAATAGCAATAATTTGCTTAGCAATTGGAACTCTTTTAATTTACAGCAAAGAAAGTTTTTAAATTTATCCAAATATTAATTTTACCAACAAAAATTAATTGATCTTTATAGTTTACAAAAAAAGAATCGCGATCCGCAATTTACGTGTCACCAACCCTTATTAAAATAATTATGAAAAATAAATTTATCACTACAGCTCTAGCCGCATCTCTTATTTTCACAGCAGCTTGCTCTAAAAAAAATCAAACTCCAATTGTTAATACTGGAAAAGAATTGTCAGATTTACCATCTTGGGTTATTGATCCATCAGTTCCAGATGGAGTTGGTGGAGTTGGAATTGCCAGCCCTTCAAAAGGCGGAATTCAATTTCAAATTCCAAAAGCTGAACTCGATGCAAAAGCCAATATCGCCGCCACAATTCAGTCTGAAATTTCTAGAATTACCAAAAATTCTTTGAGATCAGCGCAAGTAAATGGCAATGACGATGTTGAAGAATTCTTCGCTCAAGCAACTAAAGAAGTTGTAAAAAATCTGCCACTTTCTGGTGTAAAACGTGTTAATATGTACAAAGCAGCTGATGGCTCTCTTTACATTCAAATGGTTTTAAAAAATGAAGATTACAGCAAATTCTTAGAAGCCAGCGAAAAAACTTTCGCCGCCCGCGCTGCTAAATCAAATTTGGGTCGTGAAAATATTAACAGAACTCAAGAAGCAACTAAAGCTTTATTTGACGAGTTAGAAAAAGAAAGAGACTCTAAAAAAGCAGAATAATTTATGCTAAAACGTTGTACTTCTTCTTTGTAAGTACAACGTTTTTGGTTATTTCTTAAACACCAAATTCATCAACATCACAATCATAAAATGACAAAAAACTTCGTAAAAATTTTAATTTTATTAGCTTTAACTTCTCTATTTTCTTGCAAATCTCTTTTTCAACAAGAGCTAGAAAAATCTGCAAAAGCTAGTGCTGCATCTTCTCGAATTAACGCTGGCGACAATAATTCTAAAGATCTTTTAAAAGAACTCGATGAATAAACTCATAATTTCTACTCTGATAATTTTTGTTGCAATTTCTTGCAGCTCTAAATCAACCACTGACAAAACTCCTTCTTGGTACATTACTCCAAAACAAAATAATTCTGAAAATCTTTACGGAGTGTCATCTGGATATAGTCTGGAAGAAGCCACTAAATATGCTTTAGCCGATGCCGCTTCGCGACTAATGGTTAGTGTTTCTTCAGAATCAAACTTAACTCGTGAAGAAAACAGCTACGGCATTAACGAAGAAATGCGCCAAAAAGTGCGCCAAAATATTGAAAAAATAAACT
This sequence comes from uncultured Rhizobium sp., assembly GCA_964461905.1. GTDB lineage: Bacteria > Pseudomonadota > Alphaproteobacteria > Rickettsiales > UBA1997 > UBA2645. The sequence continues at coordinate 5,632 of CAYWVI010000038.1, forward strand.
TTACTGGCTTCAAAGTTACTCGTAGCGAAAAAATTTCTGCGCAACTCTTTGTTGAGGTTGCAATTCCGCGCGATTCTTTTTTACGCGAACAAAAAGAAAGAATTGAATTTATAGAAAAAAAAATTTCTGACTTAGATAAAAATTCTCTTGGTAAAAATTCTATTCAAAGAAGAAACTCTCTTCTAAAAATAATCGATTTAGGAAAAGAACTTGAGCTTAAAAGCCGCATCATTGCATCTTCTGGAGAAAATATCGATCTAAAATCTAAGCTTAATAAATTAGCTAATTTTTCAAACGAATTAGAAAAAATTTCAGACAAAATTGAGTTTTACTTTGAAATTAATTCTCCTCAAGAAATCACAAAAATTATCCGCACTGCTCTAAATAAAGAAAAACTAAAAATCTCTAATAGCCGCAATGAATCTAACGAAAATCAAATTGTTGTTCGCATAAGATCAAGTTCAAAATCAAATCAAATTTACGGTGCATTTTTAAGTAAATTACAAATTGATTTTGAAAATCTTGCCGAAGGAAAAGTTATTGCCAGCAATAGAATTGAAGTAACTGGAAGTTCTGCAATTGGTGAAAAAGAATCAGAATCTGCAGCATTATCTGAATTATCTGAGACAATTAATAAAGATGGGATTTTGAAAATTATTGGAATTCTTAACTAACATTAAAAACCAAAATGAGATATTTAATTATTTTACTAATAGCCGCTTCTTGCTCAACAACCATCAAAAATCTTGATCAATATCAAAAGCAGTTTCTAACCAAAACTGAGTTTATGCCCACCAAAGAAAATTTAGAAAATAAAGCAGCAAAAATAGTAGTTTTTGCTCTTGATGAAAATGACAATGAAGTTGCAACCCAATCACAACTTGGCAACTCTATTGCTAATAATCTTGAAAATGTTTTGGCTAAAAATCAGTTGGCTGAATTGGTTGATCGCAATGCAAATAAAAAGTTACAAAAAGAAATTGCTTTGTCAGAAATGAAAAAAACTGGGTCGTATAAAGGCCCAAAAGTTGCAGATTATGCAATTTCTGGAACAATCTCTAACGCTGGATTTAACAGCAAATATTCTAGTGGAAGCACGTTCTACAATCCAAAAACACGTCAACTTGTTTCAATTCCGCCAAGATATACCTACACATCTGATGTTGCAGGAAATATTAAAATTTATGAACTTCCTTCTTTAACAGTTGTAAATACAATTGAATTTTCTGGAAAAAAATCTCGCTCAGAAAATGTACAACAAAATGGTGGTCTTAACTTTGGAGCATTTCAAATTGGAGGTGAGCAAATTAAAGGAACAGCTCGCGATGATAGCTTAGTTCGTCAGGCTGGAGAAGATGCAGTTGATAATATTTCAGTTGAAATCAAAAACGCTTTGGCAAAAAGAGGATATATTTTAGAAAAACGAACTTTAGACAATAAAACAATTTTTAAAATTTCTTTAGGCTCATTAGATGGAATTAAACAAGACGATAAATTTGAAGTGAGCAGCAAATATGAAATTGAAAATCCAATCACAGAAGAAACTGAAATTGAAAATAGAATTATTGCGCAAGGTTCTGTCTCAAATATTATCGATCCAAAATCATCTTGGGTTGTAATTGAAGATTCTAAACAAGCCGAAAAAATCAGACTTGGCGATTCAGTTAAAATGAAATATAAAAAAAGCCCCTTTGCTGGTTTTGTTAAAACTATAAAATCAATGGCAGGAATTTAATGAAATTTATCAATTCAATCAAAGAACTTTCCGAACAATATAACTACTTTATATTCGACGTTTGGGGAGTTGTTCACGATGGTAGCAACGCTTATCCAGGTGCAATTGAAGCTATAACTTATTTGCGCAATAATGATAAAAAAATTTGTTTTCTTTCTAACGCCCCGCGTCGTGCATTTAAAGTTGCTTCAATGCTAGAAAAATTTGGCGTTACAAATAATCTTTACGACTTCGTAATGTCTTCAGGAGAAGCAACATTTCTTGATCTTGCAAAAAATCAAAAAGCTGGGTTCAAAGATTTTGGACGCAATTATTTTTATATTGGACCTCAAAAAGACATCGATTTGCTCAATGGTTTAGATTATCAAATGGTTCAAAATGCTAAAGATGCTAATTTTGCAATTACCACTGGCTTTGATGGAGATGAATCAAAATTATCAGAAAAAATGCCGCAAGCTTTAGAGGCAATAAAAAATAATTTAACCTTAATTTGCGTTAATCCCGACATGATCGTGGTTAAACAAAATGGTCAAGAAATGATCTGTGCTGGAGCCTTAGCAAAAGAATATCAAAAACTTGGTGGAAAAGTTATTTATTATGGCAAACCTTTTACTTCCGTTTATAAAATTGTTAGCGAAACTTTTGGCAATCCGAATAATTCAAAAATGCTAATGATCGGCGATGGAATAGAAACAGACATCAAAGGAGCCAATGATTTTAAAATTGACAGCCTTTTGATAACTGGAGGAATTCTAACAAATTTACTTGGCATTAATTATCACCAAAATGCGGATCAAACCAAGCTCGAAAGCTTCTGCAAACAACATCAACTTTTTCCTAATTTCGTAATTTCTAGTTTAAAAATATGAGACGCAATCATTCCAGAAAGAAAAATTCTTTAAAAATATTTGTTGCTGTAGCAATAGTTGCAGCATTAGCAGTTGTTGCCTCAACTTATTTATTTGGCAAAAAATCTGATACTATAATCGCCCAAGTTAATAATCACAAAATCTATAAATCTGAAGTTGAAGCTAAATTGCGCAGTGTTTTTGAAAGTCAAAACTTTGGAGGAAAATCTGATATTGCAATTCCAGATCTTGCTTCAATGCCACAAGAAGTAATCGAAATTTTAGCAAAAGAAGTTTATTTAGAACATGAACTAACAAAAGAAGCTCTAAAATCTTCAGCTTCTAAAACTTCAGAAGTAAAAGAAAAAATCGCCGCTTCTAAAGATAAAATAATTCGCCAAGCTTATATTGATTCAGTTTTAAAAGAAAAACTTAGCGAAGAAAAAATCAGAGCAAAATATTTAGAGTTAAGCGAATCACTTAAAGATAAAAAAGAATATTCAATTGCTCATATTGTTACAAAAACCAAAGAAGAAGCTGATAAAATTGTAAAAGAATTAAATGCTAAAAAAGCTCCAAAATTTTCTGATTTAGCAAAAAAATACTCAATCGATCAAGACAGTGCAGCAAACGGTGGAAATCTTGGATTTATTGTTGAAGACAATATGTTTAAAGAAATTTCAGACGTAATTAAAACTCTAAAAAAAGACCAAACTTCTCAACCAATCCAAACTAAATTTGGATGGCACATTGTTAAATTTTCTGATGTTCGTGAGGCGCAATCTTTACCTTTTGAATCAGTAAAAGAGAATATTCGTGAGCAATTATCTCAAGATGCACTAAATGAGATTAACTCAAAAATTACCAAAGATATTCAGGTAAAAGTTTTGTTGAAAATGAAAGAAACAAAACCTTCAGAAGCTGCTCCTACAGAAAATACACCCGAAGCTAAACCTGAAGAAACAATTGCCGCTCCTGAATCTTCTGAAGATGCATTGTCATTAGAAAAAAATTCTGAAGAAGTAAAAGAAGAAGCTAAAGAAGAAGTTAAAGAAGAGCCTAAGGCAGAAGAAAAAACCGAAGAGAAAAAATCAAACGCAAATGAATCAAAAAAGAAAACCAAATCAGAACATAAGAAAAAATAAAACTTCATTTTCAAAGGGCGCGGGCTTTACACCACAGCACCGCCCCAACGATTCTCATCTTTGGCTTTGCGGTAAACACCCAATATTTACAATTCTTCAAAAAAAACGTCGCCAAGTTTTTGAAATTCTAGCAACCAAAAACTCTTTTTTAGATCTAGAAAAATTCTTACAAAAAAACTCTCTTTCCCATTTATCAAAGTTAGTAACTCTGGTAGAAAACGACAAAATTGATGTAATTTTTGGCAAAAACCAACCCCATCAAGGCTTGGCAATTAGATGTTCTCGCCTACCAACAAAAAATCAAAATGATCTTTTAATTGAGTTAGAAAAAATTCGCGATCAAGAAAAAAAGCTGCCAACTCTGCTTCTTTTAGATCAAATTTCTGATCCTCACAATATTGGCGCAATTATTCGCAGCGCAATTAGCTTTGGCGTAAAACATATAATTTTATGCGAACATAACGCGCCAAAAGAAACTGCCACAATTGTAAAATCTTCTGCTGGAACCATTGAAATGGCCGACTTATTCGTGGTCACCAACTTCAGCAATCTTTTAGAAAAACTTAAAAAAATTGATTATTGGTGCGTTGGTTTAGCTGGAGAAGCAACCACAAGTTTGGCAGAAATTAAAGAATATAAAAATATTGCTTTAATTGTTGGCTCTGAAGGTGAAGGAATTCGCGATCTTGTGAAAAAAAATTGTGACCTTTTAACTAGAATTGAAATTGGCAAAGAAGTTGAAAGTTTAAATGCTTCAGTTGCAGCAGCAATCGCCTTATATGAATTAAACAAGTAATATGAATAACCAAAAAATCGCTGTAATCGCCGCCAGAAATAACCCTGATGCAATATCTCAGAAAAATAAGTTAATTGAAAAATATGGATTTCTTGACTTAACAAATAATCACGAATCAACCACAGATATTAAAAAACTTGTCGCAATTGGCGGCGATGGTTTGATGCTGCATTTGCTTCACGAATTTGGCGGCAAGCTGCCAATTTACGGCATAAATTGCGGCACGGTTGGATTTTTGATGAATTCTTTTGATGAAAAAAATTTTCCAGAAACTTTAGCCAAGGCACAAGAATCAAAATTGCATCCCCTAAAAATGACTGCAATTGACACCAACAACCAAACTCACAGCCACATTGCAATTAACGAAATTGCCCTTTTGCGTCAATCAAGCCAAGCAGCCAAAATTAAAATCGAAATCAATGGCCGCGAAAGAATAAAATCTCTAGCCGCCGACGGAGTTTTGGTTGCAACTGCTGCTGGAAGCACGGCGTATAATCTTTCAGCCGGAGGTCCAATAATTCCATTTGGTTCAGAAATTTTAGCTTTAACTCCAATCAGCCCTTTTCGCCCCAGAAATTGGAGCGGAGCTTTGTTGCCCTCAACCAGCAAAATTCGCTTAGAAGTTCTAAACCCCGAATCGCGCCCCGTCAGTGCCACAGCCGATTCAAAAGAAGTTAAAAATGTAAAAGAAGTGATAATTTCTGAAGACCTAACCACAGAATTCAAAATTCTTTTCGACCCCAATCACTCGCTAGAAGAAAGAATCATTCGCGAACAATTTAGCACCACTTAAATCGCAACATTTTAGCACAAACCCCGCGCAAGAGCTGGAAAAAGAGCTGGAAAAAGAGCTGGAAAAAGAGCTGGACGGGATTTGCAATCCCGTCCACACGTTCATGTAAAATCACCTAAATTAACAAACACTAAAAGCCAAAACAAAACCTAACAAAAATGAACTTTTGAACGGAGTTACAAACTCCGTCCAGCGCAAGGAAAGAATCATCCGCGAACAATTTAACACCACTTAAATCGCAACATTTTAGCGCAAACCCCGCGCAAGCGCTGGAAAAAGAGCTGGAAAAAGAGCTGGAAAAAGAGCTGGACGGGATTTGTAATCCCGTCCACACGTTCATGTAAAATCACCTAAATTAACAAACGCTAAAATCCAAAACAAAACCTAACAAAAATGAACTTTTGAACGGAGTTACAAACTCCGTCCAGCGCAGTTTGTTATTTCTGACTTCTTTATCAAAAGCGGCAAAAAAAAATTTTGCTGAAGATTTAACCCCACGCTGGACGGGATTTGTAATCCCGTCCACATGTTCATGTAAAATCATCCAAATTAACAAACGCTAAAATCCAAAACAAAACCTAACAAAAATGAACTTTTGGACGGAGTTACAAACTCCGTCCAGCGCAATTCCAGCAAAACTCCAGCGCAAGCGCGCAAACTATAAGCAAATTTTTCAAACGAACATTTGACTTTTCTTGAAGCGTTTCTAAATTGCCGCGCTCCTCTTTTTTTAAGGAATTTAAATGGGTCTGTAGCTCAGCTGGTTAGAGTGCGCGCCTGATAAGTGCGAGGTCGGTGGTTCAAGTCCACCCAGGCCTACCATTTAAATTTTCTTTTTTAAAAAAATCTCACCTAAATCTTCTTAATTATTTCAGCAAATATTTCCGCTGGCAGCAATCCGCCTGTAATTTTGTTGGTTGCAGAATTATCGTCATTTCCAATCCAAACTCCAATCACGTAATCAGAGTTAAACCCTACAAACCAAGCGTCTCTAAAGTTTTGGCTCGTGCCTGTTTTGCCATAAATATCACTCGCCACATTTGCTTTTTTTCCAGTTCCTTCTTCAACCACAGCGCGCAAAACATTTTTGATTTTTTCTTGCGATTCAGCAGAAATTACCGAATCCAAACCCGAAGATTCTCTCAAATAAAGCGGTTCGTCCGCCGAATTTTTTACCTCTAAAATTGCGTAAGGAATTACTGGCGAGCCAGAATTAGCAATTGTTGCATAAGCTCCAACCATTTCTAACAAGCTAACTTCCGTGGTTCCAAGCGCAATTGTTGGATCATCTTTATCAATTTTTGAAACAATTCCACAAGCATTTGCCATTTCAGCCACCGATTTTCCGCCTACTTTTCTAGCAAGTTGAACTGCAACTGAGTTAAGAGAATTGGCAAAAGCTTGTCTTAATGTAACGCTTCCCATATAGCGACCTTCGTAATTTTCTGGCAGCCAAGTTCCAACATTGGTTTTTTTATCTTCCATCACATCGTCAACATTCGCACCATTTTCAAAAGCAGCTAAATAAACAAAAGTTTTAAAAGCCGAACCAGCTTGCCTTTTTGCTGATGCGGCGCGATTAAATTGACTTCTTTGATAATCAATTCCGCCAGACATGCCAACTATTGCGCCATCTGGTTTCATAACAATAACTGCAATTTGCGATTTACCTAATTTGTTAGAATTTTTATCAGCAAAATCATCTAAAACATCTTCAAGATTATTTTGAATTTCATCATCAAGAGTTGTGGTAACGCTCAATAAATTTTCTTTTGAAAACTTTTTTAGCAAAAATTCTGGCAATTGTTCTTGAACAAAATCAGCAAAATATAATTTCTGCAAATGGTCTATTTTGTAAGACGTATCTTGATTAATTTGTTTTAAATTTTTTTCATCCAAAAATCCCGCATCAATCATATTTTTAATCACAATTTCAGAACGCTCTTGTGCAAGTTCGCGGTTATTTTTGGGAGAAAATTTTGACGGAGCTTTAAGCAAACCAGCCAACAATGCCGATTCTTTTAGCGTTAAACGCGAAACATCTTTGTTAAAATAATGCTTCGCAGCATCGCTGATGCCATAACTTCCCGAGCCAAAATAGGCTTTATTTAGGTAAAAAGTTAAAATCTGCTCTTTGGTAAAACGCCTTTCAAGCTGCACCGCCAACAAAACTTCCTGAATTTTTCTTTTTAATGTGCGCTCCGGGTCAAGAAAAAGTAATTTTGCCAATTGTTGCGTAATTGTGCTGCCGCCCTGCACTATTCTGCCAGCTTCATGATTCACGTAAGAAGCGCGCAAAATGCCAAAAACATCAATTCCGTGATGCTTAAAAAATTTGCGGTCTTCTGTTGCCACAACTGCATCAATCAAATGTTGAGGTAATTCGTAATAGCTAATTTCGCTGCTGTAAATTTCGCCACGATTAGTAATTCTTTCGCCATTTAAATAATTAATTTGCAGAATTTGTTTACCGCTTTTGGCTTCAAGATCAGAAAGGTTTGGAAGACCTTTAAAATAATAAAATAAAGCTAAAGTACCAAAAATTGCGATCCAGATTGAGAAAAAAAATCCCCACTTCAGAATGAATTTGAAGAATTTCACTAATGAAAAATTTAAGAAGTTAATGTCAAAAAAAATGATTCTAAAAAATCACCAACTCGTTGATGAAAAACAAGCGCAAGTTTCAATTAATGAGCGCGGATTTCTTTTTGGCGACGGAATTTTTGAAACTTGTAAAATTTTTAATGGCAAAATTTACGATTTTAAATCGCATGAAAAAAGAATTCAGACTGGTTTAAAAGCTCTGAAATTCACCGCCAACATCAAAAATTTGCAGTCTGATTCTTTAAAATTAATTGCTGCAAATAATATTCAAAACGGCATTTTAAAAATCATGATAAGCCGCGGAATTGGCAGCTCTGGCTATCTTCCAACCTATGAATCTGAAGCGTTAATTATTGCCAAAACTTTTG
>CAYWVI010000039.1:0-12685 GCA_964461905.1 uncultured Rhizobium sp.
CGCGCGACCAGTTTCTTGGTAATAAGATTCAATGTTTTTTGGTAAATTTAAATGTGCCACAAAACGCACGTCGGGCTTGTCAATTCCCATGCCAAAGGCGATTGTTGCAACCATTATTACGCCATCTTCAAGCAAGAATTTTTCAAGGTTTTTTTGTCTTTTTTTAGCATCCATTCCCGCGTGATAAGCAATCGCGCGAAACCCTTCTTCTTTTAGCAAATCGGCGGTTTCTTCAACATTTTTGCGCGATAGGCAATAAACAATTCCGCTGTCATTTTTGTGATTTTCATTAATGAAATCGAGCAGTTGTTTTTTGCCATTTTGTTTAGCGGTAATTGCGTAGCTAATGTTGGGGCGGTTGAATCCGGCGGTGAAAATTCTGTCATTTTCTAGACCTAGTTTTTGTACAATATCTTTTTTGGTAGGTGCGTCGGCAGTTGCGGTCAGAGCAATTCGCGGCGTATTTGGGAAGCGATTTTTTAATACAGAAAGTTCGGTGTAAACAGGGCGAAAATCATGCCCCCATTGCGAAACGCAATGCGCCTCATCAATTGCAAAAAGGGTAATTTTTAGCGTTGCAAGAAACTCAAAAAATTCTTCCATCAGCAAACGTTCGGGCGACACGTAAAGCAAATCTAACTCATTATTTCGCAGCATGTTTTTTACTTGCCAAACTTCTTCAGAAGGCATTTGCGAGTTGATCGCCGCTGCGCTAACACCAGCTTGTTGCAAGGCTCGAACCTGATCTTGCATTAGGGCAATTAATGGCGAAATAACAATTGTTAAACCATTCAAACACAAAGCAGGAATTTGGTAGCAAAGCGATTTTCCTCCGCCAGTTGGCATCATCACAAAGCAGCTTTTGCCTGAAATTACATGCTCAACAATTTCTTGTTGCTGACCACGGAATTTGTCGTAGCCAAAAACATTTTTTAAAATTTGTTGAGGAGTTTTTTTAAGCATATTTATCAATTTTTGAGATGTCGCTATTAATTCTTACCACCTTTAAACGAGAAGTTTCGCCGCGGATAATTTCTATTTCTGATTTAGGTATTTTAAAAAAAATGCTTAAAAATTTTATTAATTCTTTGTTGGCTTTTCCATTTTCTGCAACGGAGGCAATATTGATTTTAAGCCATTTTTGACCTTTCTCATCAATAAATTTTCCAGCTATTTTATTTTCAGATGAGTTTGGAATAACTTTTATAAAAACCAAATTCATGAGATATTTAAAACTTGAACAGAATTATTTTGTATATATTGCTCTGGCACAAGATCTGCGCTGGTTGCACTAAAAAATGATTGCAAATTTGTTGCTGAAATTTCTGCGAATAAATCTTTTTTTCGACCTTCGTCAAGATGTGAAACTATTTCGTCAAAAATTAAAATTGTTGGTTGGTTTTTATAAGCAGAAGAAATTTTCGCCCGAGCTAGAGTGATGCCAATCATGATTGATTTTTGCTCGCCAGTTGATGAGCGAGTTGCCGACATATTTTTTTCTTGAAAAATTGCATCAAAATCACAGCGATGAACACCAAAATTAGTTTTAAAACTTGCCGCATCCACAGTGCGATTTTGCAATAATTTTGTTTTGTAATCTTCTTCAATTTTTACGGCACTTTGCTTCATCACTGCTTCTTCAATTTCGCCAATAACGCAAAGTTTTGGCTTAGGAAAATTTGATGAAAAAGATGAAATTGCTTTGTTAAAAAAATCAACCGCTTCAATGCGAGCAGAAGCAATGGCAATTCCGAGTTCAACAATTTGATTTTCAATAGCATCAAGCCATTGATTTTGACCTTTTTGCGAAGTGTATTTTTGTAAAATTACCAATCTTTCTTTTAATAATTTTTGATAATTATTAATTCGCGTCACATGTTCAGAATCAATATCTGAAACGATTTTATCTAAATAGTTGCGTCGTTCACTTTTTCCTAAAATAAAAAGTTGCTCAAGTTGCGGTGTAAGGCAGATAAAATTTATTAAATAATTTTTAGCATCATTTTGACGCTTACTGCCCAAAGGCTCGCCATTGATTTCGATTTTCTTTTTATTTGTTAAATCAAAAGAAAGACCAATTTTTTCAATAAATTCGTGTTCTAAAATTTCAGCGTAAACAACAAATTTAGATTCTTTTTGAAGTGAAAATTTATCTTCAAGAATCATTTCTGAAAAATCAGCACCGCGCAGCGAATTGCTAGATCCAAGAACTGTAAGACTTTCAAGAATATTGGTTTTTCCGCTGCCGTTATTTCCAGCAAAAAGGATTAATGATTTTGAGAATTCAAATTTTTTAGAACTAAAATTACGAAAATTATTGAGAACAATTTTTGATATTGAAGTCACAAGCCTAGATTCTAACTGGCATTATCACAAAGACAGAATTCATTTCTTTCGCTTCAATTAGAGCTGGAGAATTTCCATCTTTAAAACGCATCAATAATTCTTCTTTGTCGATTTGACCAATGATATCAAGAAGATAGCGCGAGTTAAAACCAGCTTCAATGCGTTCGCCAGAATAGTTAATATCTAGTTCTTCATAGGCAAAAGAGCCGTCATTAGTATTTACCTGTAAATTCATTTTACCGTTTTCAAGCACAATCTTAACTGATCTATGTTTGTCGTTAGCAACAGTTGAAACACGATCAACGCAATCAAAAAAGTCACGTTTGTTAATAACGGCAATTTGAGAATTATTTTTTGGAACAACTTTGTCGTAATCAGGAAAGTCACCATCAATCAGCTTAGAAACAATAGTTGTATTTTCGGCAACAATTTTAATTTTTACGCGTGAAACAGAAATTTTAGCAGATTTTTTGCCATCAATAACACGTTTAATTTCGGCAACTGATTTTTTTGGCAAAATTACACCAAAAGGAGTTTTAATATTTTCTGCTGGCAAAAATGACAAACCAAGTCTGTGACCGTCAGTTGCAACTGTACGAAGTTCAAAACCAGAATCTTTTTTAATGGCTTGTAAGAAAAGTCCGTTTAAGTAGTAGCGGCTTTCGTCGTTAGAAATTGCAAAGCGAGTTTTATCAATCATTTTTGATAGTTTTTCTGCATCAATTTCAATTTCTTCTCCTAATTCTCCCTCTGATAAGTTTGGAAATTCTGAAGAGTCAATACAAGGTAAGCTATATTTGGATTTGCCGGATTTGATTTGTAGAGTTGTTGGAGTTTCTTGTGAGATCATAATTTTTGATCCATCGGGAATTTTTCGAACAATATCAAAAAACATTTGAGCTGGAACAGTTGTTGAACCAGATTTTTTCATGTCGGACTCAAAATTTGAAGTGACTAAAATGTCCATGTCGGTTGCAAGAAGTGTAACACGATCATTCTTTGCTTCGATTTTTATATTTTGTAAAACAGGAATTGTATTTTTCTTTTCAACTGCGCCATTAACGCTGGAAATGGCTTTCAACAATAATTGTTTTGCGACTTCAAACTGCATATTTTTGTTATTTTGTTTTTGGGGGGTTTGCGCCTTAAGAGCTAGGCTTTTAACTTAGAAAATAACTAGTTAAATTCAACTTATTATTTTGGGATAATCAAAAACTAAAATTAGTCGATAAATTAAAATAAATTGCTTTTTTTTCGTTGTAATTTTGTAGCAAGTGCTGAGATCGAGAGAGAACTTTAGCGTATGTTATATTAGCGTTTAGATATTGATGATTAATCCCAAATTTTACTCCCGTTCCAGAAAGTCTGCCGCTTTCAGTATTGCCGCGCAAAATTTGACTATTTAAAGGATTTACTCCAACTCGTTTTCTTTCTGCTGCTTGAGAAAAACCATAATCGTAAAAAGGTGTGAGATACAAATAGTTTAGATATTGCAGATATTTTGAGGGTTCTTCTTGATTTAAATAGGGAAGAATTGTCTGACCTAAATAAACGGTAACTTCATTTTTAATGCTGTATCCAGAGTCAAAAGAAAGTGATCCATCGCGAAATCCTCTTACCGAATAAACTCCCCCAACAGAAAAGCGATCATTTCCATATAAAGTGCGGTCTGAAATTTGGCTGTCAAAAGTTAGGCTATAATTAACAGGTGTTTTAGAAGCTGTAAATTTATGAGCATAATTACCATAAAATTTCCAAATATTAAATTTTGAATGCGCACTACTTTTATCTAAACCAATAGGATCTTTTTCTGCGTCAAGAATATTAAGAGATTTACTAAAACTTGGTTTTAAAAGAAGGCTAGAATTGTTAAAAAACAAAGTTGTTGAAATTCCAGTTGATGCAATTGATGCCTTACGGCTTGATTCTTCTTGTTTTACATTATCGCTAAAATTTTGGTTGTAGCGTTGTAAAAGATTAAAATTTGAAGTTATTTTTAACTTTCTTTTTTTGAGTAAATTAACATCCAAAGTCACTGATTTGCTTGATGTTGTGCCGTTATTTTTAACTTGGTTTTTTCCAACGTAAAAAAAGTAAGAACTTTTAGAATATTGAAGGGTTAGTATATACCAAGAAAAAGGTATTGAAAAGTTGGTTGAAATTGAGTTGCTGCCTCTTTTGTCGTGATTTTTATTTAAATCATTTGCGGTGCGATTAATGCTGAGATTATCGTTTAATTTAAGAAGATTGTCTTGAGAAAAACTGATAGATTCTCGTTTAACGCCAGTAATTCTGCTTCCGTAATTGTCGTAAGAAAGTGTGAGGTTTGAGGTTTTTCCTACCGTATTTTCAACTAAAACCACGGAAGAATTTGGTTCTTGCCCTGGAGCAATTTTCATGACTGCATTATTTGCAGAGAGGCGATTTATTTGATCCAAACCATTTTCGATTTTTTCAATATTTAAAATATCACCTTTTTTCATAAAGCCAAAGGCAGTGAATTTTTGTGTTTTATCAAAGAAGGTTTCTTGGTTAAAAAGAATATTCTCTAGTTTGGATTCAATGATTTTGATTTTTAAAACTTCAGTTTCTGGATTTGCCAAAGATGTTTCTGCTTTTGAGGTGGCGTATCCTTCGCTAATAAGGTGATTGGTTAAAATTTGGTTTAACTCCCTTATTTCAACAATATTTAAACATTTTCCAACGTGATTTTTTATCAGGATTTTGGCGCGAAATTGTGAGATAATTTTGTTAGGTAAAACAACAATTTTTTTGGCAAGAAAACATCTGCTCAGATCTGTATTTTTATCTATTTTTTCTGCTAATGGTTTTTGTTTATCTTCTTTCTCTATTTGTTTTCGTTCACGTTCAATTTGTTGTAATTCTTTTTGTCGAGATAGATCCTGCTCATATTGTTTTTGAAGTTGCAGAAGCTGATCTTGTTCAGAGGCAAAGGCAATGAAAGGAAAAATAATAATAACAAAAAATAAAAGTTTGTTCACGGTGAGTAAAATTGGTGATTTATGTTTTTAGAACATCTTCAACAGCTTTTTCTTCTTTTTCTAAATGAGATATTTCTTTTTCAAGATCAGAAATTTGACTAGTTAAAGACGCAATTTCTGCAGGGTTTCCAGCGTTATTTTTTAGGTTTTCAAGTTCAAATTTTTTCAGTTTCAAATTCATGTTATTTAACTTCAGCTGACCAGAAAGATAATTTTTCTGCATGTTTAACTCTTTAATTTGAGCATCAGTTTTTGTTCCGGGTTTTTCATCTGGAACTCCTAGTAGCACATTAGCAGCTTTTAATCCAAGATCAGGAGGAGTTAGCCCTAGATCAGATTCTTTTAATCCTAAATCAGGAGCTTTTAAACCCGGAATTGGCGACTCAGATCCTGCGGCGTTGGTTTCTTTTATTGTTTTGCCAAGTTTTTCTTGAGCATCTTTTTCAGGCGAGGTTGATGGAACTTTCACAAAGGCATCTAAAGATTCCGACAAATTATGGGCAATTGCTACAGCCTCTTTTGAGTTTTTATTTTCTAGTTTTTCAAAAGCGGCAAAAGTTTTTTCAAATTCTTTAATATCATTGTCGCGATTTTTAGTCATTTCTTTAGAATCTTCTTCTATCTTTTTAAAAAGAGCTTCCATGGCGGCCTTTACTTCCTCTTCTTTTCCTTCAACTTTTAATTTAGCAATTTCTAGAAGAGTCTCAAAGTTTTCTTTAGATTTATCTTCGAAGTCTTTTTTGCGCTCATCTTCAGCTTCTTTTCTTTCTTTTTCTCCATTTTCTCCGATAGATTTAATCATATCGTCAAGCATCTGCTGATTATCTTTTTTATCCTTATTGATCTCAAGATCGCTATCAATTTTTGCTTGCTTATCTTCTAAAGTAGGAGTTCCAAATTCTGGCACTTGCTGTTTGGCCAAATCATCTAAAATAGAGTCTAAAGCCTTGTTGTGAGAGGTAGAAAATAATCCAGCTCTTAAATCTTTTAACTCGCCAACTTTTTCAATCAGTGCCGAGGTTTTTTCGCCATTGGCGATTTGTTGTTTAATGTCAGAAGTAAGATCTTTTGTTTGTTGGTTTATGGCTTTTGATAATTTTAATGTTGGATTTTCACCACCAATTCCAAATTGATTATGGAGATAATTTAGGCGTTCAGCTTTTTCAAAAAGGGTTCTGCCGTCATTTTTCTTTAAAGCATCTTGCTCTTTTTTTAAGAGATCTTTTTTAAGTTGCGATGCATCAGAGAATTTACCTTTTTTCTCAAGCTTGTTAATTTCGGAGACGCTTTTTGCCAAGTCTTTAGTTGCTAAATTTCTAAGTTGATCTTGATAAAAATGCCTTTTTTTATCTGCCGTTTTATCAAGTTTGCTTAATGCTGCAGCATGAGCCTGTTTTTCTCTTTCTGTTGCGTTAGATCTTAATGCTGAAAGTGGTTTTGATTTTTGATCTTGTGCTAAATTTGCGCGTAAAAGATCGCTTTGGGCTTTGTCGGTTCTTTTATCAAGAGAGTCTTCTCGTCCAGAAGCCCAGTCGCTAAGGCGATTAAGAGTGTTTGATTTAGTTAGAGGATTGAAACGAGATAAATCGTCTGGTGATTTTTGTTCATTTTGTAAATTGCGCAAAAATGCCTGTTGAGCTGCTTCAGGATTTCTGCTTTCAGAATTTGAGCCTCTAATGCGATCCATGCCATCAATTGCTTTGCTGGCGAGTTTCTCAAGAGCTCCCATTTTTTCCTGCTTATTTTCGCGCTTAAATTTCTCATCTTGCAAATGCTGCATGTATTTATTTTGTAAGTCGGGTTTGTCAGCGTAAAGTTTGGCAGCTTCTTTACCACTAATTTTGCTTTCAGAAGCTATGGTTTGCGCCAAATTAGCCATCATGGCTTTATTAGCTTCTTTGCCTTCAGAGTTGGTTTTAGGATGTATTTTATTTGCATATTCTTGCAGGCCAGATTTTAACTGATTTTTAAGCTCAGCACCCATTAATCCTTTTGATTTTAGATCATTGGCAAGTTGTTTAGCAAAAAGTTGATCAACTCTTGCGGCAGCTCTTTCTGGAGTTACTCCTAAAGCAGCAGCTGTTTTAGAAAGTTCTCCACCATATTTTTTTGCAACTTGATCACGAATTGCTTTTGCAGCGTCAATACCGCTGAGTGGTTTTCCATCTGCGCCTTTCATGCCAGAAACATCTTTTTTAGCCTGAGTTATTGCCGCATCTAATAAAGAATTTCTTGCGGCTTCTCTTCCAGCTTTGACTGGATTTAGGTCGCTTTTTAGTGGATTCATTCCTCCCATATTTGCGCCAATTGCTTTGCTAGCTAATCCGCCAACCATGCCGCCAAGCGATTTTGCGCGATTGAAAGTTGGGTCTGTTGCTTTTGCCATTTTATCAGCCATTCCTGTGAGCCCTCCAGAAAGTCCTGCCGCCATACTTGCACTAGCATCTTTGTTACCCATTCCACCAATACTAATTAAAGCACCAGCCACAGACATAACTTTATCTAATACTAATTTGGTGATGAATATTAGAGCAGCGATTTTGGCAATTTTTATTAACCAAACTACCAGATTTCTATCGGCAATTCCAGAGGCTTTTAAAACATTAATAGAAAATAATCCGCCAACTCCAAGAGTATTTAAAACTCTATCTGCACCACCAAAGCTTAAAGGTTCAACGCAAGCTGAATAATCAAGAAGATCTCTTATCCAAAGATCAATTAGCATTACAAAATTGTAGAGTATCGCAAAAATAAGAATGATTTCAAGCGATCTAGAACCAAGAAAAGATAACCAGTTTTGAAACATGTTTTTGGTGTGACCAAATAAACTAAAGGCAATAAAAATTGGACCCAAACATAAGACAAATATAATTTTCATCATGTTGGTTAAATATAGTGTAGCTGCATGTACCATGGTTTTAACGAAGTTAAATACCAAGATGCGATATATTAGATAAATATAGAGAATTCCAAGAATATCAGAGAGAAGTAAACTAAATACTTTAGCAGCAAAAGCGGTGGAAAACATCATTTTAATCATGTTGTCAATGTAAGAAAAACGAGTTGCATTGCTGATATCAACTGATCTATCCATTTGGGCAACAAGCAAAGCCGAAGTGTCAACTCTTTCAGAAAGAGCGTAGTCAGATAGGCTCATAAAAAGTGAAACTACGTAATTCATGCTATCATAAAACAAGCCAACAATAATTTTATTGTACCAATACCAGCTGCTAGGATTGGTAAAAAACATTACCAAACTGATCTTCATTAGGCGGCTCATCAATTCTTTTTTATTGATCTCGGCTATTCCCATTAAGATAGCGAGACCATAAAAAGTGATATATAAAATTAGAGTAAGTTGCAAAAACTTCACAAAAATAGAGTCTTGAACAATCCCTTTATACATCACTTCAATAATACCACCTTCTCTTGTATATTCGGTTGTTACAACTTCTTCGCCATCAACTTGTTTTACGATTTGATGTGGTTTTAAATCTCCCAAAAGAACATTTTCAACTAATCGCACCATGAATTCTAGGATACCTACTGAACTAGAATCGCCATTGTCTCCAACGCCTCTTAGAATATCGAGATTATATTTACCGTAATTATCATTATAATATTGGTCGTATATTTTAACTTTTATAACTTCGTTTGGTCCGTGATAAGTATCGTTTGAAGTGTCTTGATTATTTCCTGTATTTCCCTCTCCATCATCCTTCATGAAAATTCTGTCATTAGCACTTCTAAAAACATAAGATGTACGATCTCTTCCTGATGCGTCCTTACATTCGCCATTTTCATTTTTGCTGATGTCGCAAACAGCAGTTGTTTTACCGTTAATGTCTTTATCGTCTGTAAAAAGGTGGTAGGCTCTTATTGGATCAGTAACTCCTGAGCGACCAAATAAGGCAATATAAGCTCCCATTCCTCGATTGAATTTACACTCTGATTGTTTATCGGCAATTCTTGGAATTCCACTTTTTGTATAATAGTTGAGAGGAAAGTGATACACTCCATAATCAAGAGCTGTTCCAAGTGCTGGATCTTTTGAGCATGTGCAAAGATTAGGATTGTTTTGTTGAGCTAGATCACTTGAATCACAAGTTTGTAAAAATTCTGCTTGAGAAGTTTGATTAGCATAACAAATGCAATTTGGTGTAGTATCATCTTTTTTTGCACAAGTTGCGCAAACTGGCAAAGCCGTTAGCTGGGTTTCCGTCATATCTGAATATGTTCCTCCACCCCAAGCAGTCCAAGCTCCAGAGATTTTAATTAGGAACATATCACCGTTAGATTTTAAGCCAGTATTATGCCAATCAACAACTTGACCTCCAGTTTGTGAATCGTAAGAACCCACAATATTATCAGTGGTTGGATAAGAATCGATTATAACGCTATTAACATCAAATTCATCGTTTGAATAGCATTGTGGTTTACAAGAAGAAGCGATGGCGACTAAGGCAACTAAAGAAAAAATCCATGTAATTTTCTTCGCCAGTTTCATCAAAAATTCTAAAGATTTTAGAAAGGAAGGAGGTGTGGTACCTGCGGCCGGACTTGAACCGGCAAGGGCGTTAAAGCCCCACGGATTTTAAGTCCGTTATGTCTACCATTCCATCACGCAGGCAAAAACAAGGAGGCGCAAACTAAAATCATCTTTGTAAGAATTCTAGAGAATTTTTATATTTTTTTGGGCAATTATCCTTTTTAGAAAAGAACTTTTTTAAACTCAGATAGTTCAACGGCTTTTTTAATAAAGGCAGATCCAATTTTTTCTAACAAAATAAAAGTCAGATTTTGTCCTTCTGTTTTTTTGTCTTTATAAAGATGACTAATTAAATTTTTCTCCTCCCAAGAGTTTCTGATTTTTTTATAATCAGTAATAAACCCGCAATTTTCTAGGTGTTGATTAATGCGCAAATAATCTTCATGTGAAATTAATCCTAAATTTTGTGACATTTTAGATGCCATAGAAATACCAAGACCAACAGCTTCGCCATGTAAAATTTCAGAAGAATATTTGGTTTCGGTTTCAAAAATATGACCAAAAGTATGTCCAAAATTTAATAAGGCTCTTTCGCCATTTTCTTTTTCATCGCGACTAACAATTTCAGCTTTAATTTCGCATGAACGAGTGATGATCTTTTTTAAAGATTCTTCGTCTAATGCAAAAATTTTCTCATAATTTTTTTCTAAGAATTCAAAAAATTTAGCATCAAAAATACAGCCATATTTAAACACCTCGGCATATCCAGATCTTAATTCGCGCTCAGGAAGTGTTTTTAAAAAATTTAAATCACACAAAACCAATTTTGGTTGATAGAAACTGCCTATTAGATTTTTTCCAGATAAACTATTAATTGCTGTTTTTCCTCCAACAGAGCTGTCAACCGCAGCAAGTAAGGTTGTGGGGATTTGAATAAAATCAATTCCGCGCAATAAAATTGATGCAATAAATCCAGATAAATCGCCAATAACTCCGCCGCCAAATGCAATAATTAAAGATTTTCTATCAATTCCTTTGCTTAAAATTTCTTCACAGATTTTTTCTAAAGAAGAAAAGGATTTTGTTTGTTCTCCAGCGTCTGTAATAATGGTTTCTGTTTGAAGATCTGTGTTTTTAAGTTCGTTTAAAAGCGTTGTTAAATGTATATTAGCTACGTTTTTATCAGTAATAACAATTAGTTTAGAATAGGTTTTTTCTCTTAAAAACTCTGACAAATATTTGATTGAATTTGCATCAATAACTATGTCGTAACTTCTATTTTCAAGAGATACTGAAATTTTATTTTTCATTTTTGAGTAGCTTTATTTCGTGAATAATTTTGTTAACAAGCAAATCGTGATTAATATTATTTGTATCAAATTTTAAATCAGCTTCTGCATAAGTTGGATAACGTTTTATCATTAATTCTTCTAAAATTTCACGTTTGTTTTGGTTATTTAATAATGGTCTAGTATCTTTATTTCCAACTCGATGCAAAATAGTATCAACTGATGCTTGAAGCCAGATTGTAATGGCTTTTTCTTTTAGCAATTTTCTTGTATCTTGATCCATAAACGCTCCGCCACCAAGAGATAAAATAATTGTTTCTTCGCGCAAAACAATTTCGCGAATAATTTTTTTCTCAATTTCACGAAAATATTTTTCACCACTTTCGGCAAAAATCTTTTTGATGGATCTTTTTTCCAAATCTTCAATTTCAGAATCACAATCAAGAAAATAACTTTTTGTTTTGTCGGCTAATTTTGCGCCGATTGTGCTTTTTCCAACTCCCATTAAACCTAAAATTGCGATAATTTTTTTGTTATTCATCAACCTTGAAAAAAATAATTGGTAAAACTAAATAGGTGAATTACTGTCTTTTCCTTAAAAAAGAATTGGAAATCAAGTTTCTTTAGAAGTTTCTAAATATAATAAATTTTAAGAGGTTAAAAATGTCGAATTTTATTAATCGCACTAGTTCATTTGCTTCTTCGGCAACAAGAACAACTTACGATGCTTCTCTTCGTGAATATATGATGAGAGTTTATAACTACATGTCTTTGGCTTTAGTAATCTCAGGATTAACTGCTTTTGCAGTTGCAAGTTCTCCAGCGGCAATGTCGCTTATTTTTGGAACTCCGCTAGCTTGGGTAGTGATGTTAGCTCCTCTTGGTTTTGTTATATTTTTTAGTGTTAAACTAAATTCAATTTCAGCAGAAACTGCTAAAACATATCTATGGATTTATTCAGCTTTGATGGGGCTTTCTTTGGCGTCAATTTTAGCAGTTTATACAGGAACCAGCGTTGCAAGAGTGTTTTTTATTACTGCTTCAGTTTTCGGTGCAATGAGTCTTTATGGCTATACAACTAAAAAAGATTTAACAGCTTTTGGATCTTTCTTAATCATGGGATTAATTGGTTTAATCATTGCTTCTTTAGTGAATATTTTCTTAAAAAGTTCCGCGCTTGAATTCGGTCTTTCTTTATTGGGAGTATTTTTATTTATTGGTTTAACTGCTTACGATACTCAAAGAATTAAACAAATGTATTATCAGTTTTCTGGTAACCAAGAAATGGTTGCCAAAGCTGCTGTAATGGGGGCTTTAAGCCTTTATATGGATTTCATCAATCTCTTTTTAATGTTGCTTCGTTTCTTTGGCGACAGAAAGTAGTTTGATGATATTGGAAATTGAGGCATTCTCATTTTGCCTCAATTTGTTTTTGGTTTATTTTTTTTTGCAGAAAACTTTTGTTTAAATAAATTTAAATTTCCAAGATCCCGCTGCCAGGCAATTTTTTCAATATCTAAGGAGTTATAAAATATCTATGTCAGAAGTTATAAAAGGTA
>CAYWVI010000040.1:0-12189 GCA_964461905.1 uncultured Rhizobium sp.
AGCGGTTTAATTCCAAGAGAATCTTTCCGCGTTGGTGATCGCATGAGATGCTATTTTGAAGACGTTCGCAAAGAACCTCACGGCGCGCAAATTTTCTTATCACGCACTCATCCACAATTTTTGGTTAAACTTTTCGAACAAGAAGTTCCTGAACTTTATGATGGAAATATTGAAGTTAAAGCCGTTGCTCGCGATGCAGGATCTCGTGCTAAAATCGCTATTTGGTCACGTCGAGAAGATATTGATATCATTGGTTCTTTTATTGGTATTCGTGGTAGCCGCGTTCAATCTGTTAGCTCTGAACTTCGTGGTGAAAAAATCGACATCATGAAATGGTCACCAAATGCTGCCGAACTTGTTATTAGCGCATTAACTCCAGCTAAAGTTTCTAAAGTTGTGGTTGATGAAGAAAACGGTTTAATTGAAGTTGTAGTTGCTGAAGATCAACTTAGTCTTGCAATTGGTCGTGGTGGACAAAACGTTAAATTAGCTTCAAAACTTGTTGGCTATAAAATCGACGTAATGACTGACGAGCAAGAATCTGCAAGAAGAACAACTGAATTCAATCAAGCATCTAAGTTATTTGTTGAAGCTCTAGACGTTGAAGACATGATTGCTAACCTTCTTGCTTCTGAAGGCTTCTTAAGTCTAGAAGAAATAGCTCAAGCAGAAATTTCAGAAATTTCTTCAATTGAAGGTTTTGACGAAGATATTGCACAAGAAATTAAACGCAGAGCCGAAGAATATTTACAAAAAACAGCTTAATAAAAACTATATTCAAATTTTCGTTTCTGATCTGAAGCTTATTTTCACCACAAAAAAACCGCTGTTAATTTTATTATCCTAAGTAATCGCAATGACCGATAAAGACAAACAATCTCCAACCCGTTTAAAATTGACACTAAAGCTTCCTAGCAGCTCAGGTTCTGGAAATATTACTCAAAAAAACACAGAAAATAAGAAAGTCAGTAACTCATCAGTACAAGTTACAATAAAAGGTCGTAAAAAAGAGCCAAAAGCTGAAAGCTATGAATCCGACAACTTAAGCAAAAAAGAACTTCAAGAAAGATTCAGAGCAGTATCTGAATCACATACTTCTGATGACGAAATTAAAACTCATGAAATTCTGAGTAAAATTAATAAAGAAACAGCAAAACAATCAAAACCTAAACCAGTAAAGAAAGTTGAAGAGCCGATAGAAGAAAAACCAGCAGAAAAAATAGTTGAACAAAAAAATGAAGAATTACTTCCAGAAAAACCTGTAGAAGTTGTAAAGGAAAGAGAATCAGATCCAAGCTACGATTCAGATATTTTTGATGTTAGAAACAAAATCAAACAAAGTATTGAAATCACCAATAACGAAAAAAAAGAGCGTGAAAAGCTTCTAGAACAAAGAAAAAAAGAAGAGCAAGCTCGCCTTGAAAAAGAAAAAGCTGAAAAAGAAGCAAAAAAAATAAAGAAAGGATCTACTTTTAAGAGTTCTGAAAAAGATTTTGATGAAAATTTCAAAAAAGGAAAAACTCTATTTAAAGATTCAAAATCTAGTTCCAGAAGAATGACCTACATCATTGATGGCAACTCAGATGATACAGATAAAACACGCAAAAGAAAAAGAGACAAACAAAAATTCCAAATAGAAGAACAAAAAGAATATAAAAAAATTACTCGCGAAGTTGATCTGCCAGAATTAATTACCGTTTCTGATCTCGCGATACGCATGTCTGAAAAAACTGGCGACGTGGTTAAAAAACTATTCAGCATGGGAGTTGTTGTAACAAGCAATCAAGCTATTGATGCCGACACAGCCGAGATTATTATTTCCGAATTTGGACACGCAACCAAACGCGTTTCTCACTCGGATGTAGAAAATGTTTTAGAAGAAAACGATCACGATAATTCAGCAACTCTTCCTCGCGCCCCAGTTGTAACAATCATGGGTCACGTTGATCACGGTAAAACCTCACTTCTTGACGCATTACGTGAAACCGACGTTGTAAAAGGCGAACATGGCGGCATCACGCAACATATTGGTGCTTCTCGCATTCAAACCAAAGACGGAAAATTTATTACATTTTTAGATACTCCCGGTCACGAAGCATTCACTGAAATGCGCTCGCGCGGAGCAAATGTTACCGATATTGTAGTTTTAGTTGTTGCAGCCGATGATGGTGTAAAAGAACAAACAGTTGAGGCAATTCATCACGCTAAAGCAGCAAATGTTCCAATCATTGTTGCTGTAAATAAAATTGACAAACCCGGTGGTGATCCAACAAGAGTTAAAAACGAATTATTATCACACGATATCATTTCTGAAGACTTGGGCGGAGACGTTATTTTTGTAGAAGTTTCAGCCAAAAATAAAATTAATCTTGATAAGCTTGAAGAAGCGATATTGCTACAAGCCGAAGTGCTTGACCTAAAAAGCGTTTATGAAGGAAAGTCTAGTGGTGTTGTGCTAGAATCAAGAATTGATCCCGGCAAAGGTGTTGTTGCAACTCTTCTTGTACAAAAAGGAACCCTTGACACATCTGATTTAATCGTAGTTGGAACCTCTTTTGGTAAAGTTAGAAGAATGTCGGATGATTCTGGAAAAATTGTTAAAAAAGCAACTCCATCTGTTCCTGTAGAAATTCTTGGTCTTGATAACGCTCCAAATGCTGGAGATAAATTCGTTGAAGTTGATGAAGAAAGACAAGCTCGTGAAATTATCTCTTATCGCGCCAGAAAAGAAAAAGAAGACAAAGCTTTGAAAAACTCAGTTAAATCAATGAGCGACATCTTCAAACAGTCTGGAACTGATAAGGTTAAATATTTAAACGTTATTATTAAAGCTGACGTTCACGGATCTGCTGAAGCAATCAATGGCAGCGTTTTAAAATTAAATAACGAAGAAGTTGCGGTAAAAGTTGTGCATATGGCAACTGGAGGAATATCTGAAAGCGACATTAATCTTGCAGCAGCATCTGAGGCAATAATTCTAGGATTTAACGTTAGAGCCAACGCTTCAGCCAAGGAAATGGCACGTTTAAAAGGCACTAATATTCGCTATTATTCCGTAATTTATAACCTAATTGACGATCTAAAACTTCTTCTTTCTGGCATGATGAGTCCGGTTCAAAGAGAAGAATATCTTGGACAAGCTGAAATCAGGCAAATTTTCAAAATTTCTGGATCTGGCAAAATTGCCGGAACTTTTGTTACCGATGGAATAATTAAAAGAAATGCTCGTGTTCGCTTATTAAGAGACAATGTTGTAATTCATGACGGCATTTTAAAAACTCTAAAACGCTTCAAAGAAGATGTTAAAGAAGTAAAAAGCGGCTTTGAATGCGGCGTTGCATTTGAAAACTACGAAGACATCAAAGAAAAAGACTCTCTTGAATGCTATGAATTAACAGAACAACAAAGATCATTTTAATTATGACAAAATATCCAGCTTCATCTCGCGCAATTCACTGGTTAATGGCTTTAGTTATATTTGCAGCTCTTGGAGTTGGAATATACATGACGCAAATTTTACCAAAAGATGCTCCAAATCATCTTGAGGTTTACTCGCTTCATAAATCAATTGGCGTAATTGCGTTAATTTTGGTTATTATTAGAATCATAAACCGCCTAATTTTTAAAGCCCCTGCTCTTCCAAACACAATTAAAAAACATGAGCAAATTCTTTCTCATCTTGGGCATTTTGGGCTTTATGTTTTGATGGTTGCTGTTCCGCTTTCTGGCTATTTAATGTCTAATTCTTTTGGATTTCCGGTTCATCTTTTTTCAATTGAAATGCCAATTTTAATCGAAAGAAACTTTGAAGTTGGAAAAATTCTTGCTGAAATTCATGAAATTTCTGCCTTCTGCTTACTAGCTTTAGTTGCGGCTCATATTCTTGCTGTTGTCAAACATCGCTTTTTTGATAAACCAGAAAATGACGTTCTAAAAAGAATGTTATAATAAATGCTTAAATCACGCATAATTCCTTGCCTAGATGTTAAAAATGGACGCGTTGTAAAAGGCGTAAATTTTGAAAATCTAATTGACGCTGGAGATCCAATTCTTCAGGCAAAATTTTATTACGAACAAGGCGCAGATGAGTTATGTTTTCTTGACATTGCCGCCTCACAAGAAAATCGTGGTGTAATGCTCGACGTAGTAAAAAAAGTAGCGCAAGTTTGTTTTATTCCTTTCACAGTTGGCGGCGGCATTAAAGAAGTTGAAGATTTTTCCAGCCTTTTGAAATGCGGTGCCGATAAAGTTTCTGTCAATAGTTCCGCAATAAAAAACCCAAATTTAATTTCCGAAGCAGCCAATAAATTTGGAGCTCAATGCGTTGTTGCAGCAATTGATGCCAAAAAAAATTCTAGCGGAACTTACGAAATTTTTACACATGGCGGAAAAACTCCAACTGGAATTGAAGCAATTTCTTGGGCAAAAAAAGTTGAATTGTTAGGAGCTGGAGAAATTTTATTAACTTCAATGGATAAAGATGGAACCAAGTCTGGATATGATTTGGAATTAATAAAAAAAATTAGCTCACAAGTTTCAATCCCCGTTATCGCCTCTGGAGGAGTTGGAAATTTGCAACATTTAAGCGATGGAATAAAAGCTGGAGCTTCTGCAGTTTTGGCGGCATCAATTTTTCACTTCAAAGAATATTCCATTAAACAAGCCAAAGAATTTCTTGCGCAAAATAAAATTTCTACGCGCCCATAAAATATGCATTCCGACGATAAATCTAAAACCACGTTGAAAAATGTTGCCATAATTGGCTGCGGATTAAGCGGCCTTTTGGTTCTTCATAACATAGTTCACAACTACCAAAACCATAATTCATCTTTAAAAATTAGAGTTTTTGATAATTCGCCAAGTTTTCCCAAAGGAACCGCTTACAGCACAAAAAGTTTTAATCATTTGCTAAATGTAAGAGCTGATGGAATGGGAATAACCTTTTTAGATCGGGTAGATTTTTTGATTTGGTTAAAGAAAAAAGGTTACCAATATCAAAAAAATGACTTTGTGCCAAGAAAAATTTTTGGCAATTATCTTGAAGAAGTTCTGTTACAAACCAGAAAAAAAGCAGAAGAAAAAAATATTATTTTAGAAATAGAAAGGAAGGAAGTTGAAAATTTAAAAGTTACAAACAATCAGTTTTTAATTGAAGGCGAGCTATATGATCATTGTGTTCTTGCCACGGGATCAAAAATGAAAAATTCACCAAATAATTTTTGGAATTTAGAGTTAGAAAAATTTATTAATGATTCTGAAATTCACATCTTAGGTTGCGGATTAACCGCAATAGATGCGGTTGTATCGCTTCATGAAATGAATTATTCTGGAAAAATATTTTTACATTCGCGTCGCGGAAAGTTACCACAAGTTCATAAAATCTTGCCGACTTCAGATTCGCCAAAGATTCCTTTAGAACTAGAAGACGCTTTATTACCTTTATCAAAAATTTTTAATAAATTTACACAAGCTTGCAAAAAATCTGAAAATTGGCGAGCAACGTTTGATTCTTTTAGACCAATAACTCAAAAATTTTGGTCATCATTGAGTTTAGAAAAAAAACAAAGGTTTCTACGCCATTGCTTTCGTATGTGGAATATACATCGGCATCGCTGCCCAGAATCGCAATTTAAGATTGTTGAAAAACTTATCGCTTCAGAAAGGCTATTTTTGGCGAAAGGAACCATTACAAACCAAAATAATATTATTGACTGCACTGGTTTTGACTATCGATTCCAATCTGAATTAGTAATGAATTTAATAGATAATAAAATTGTTGAGAAAGATTCTTTATCACTTGGAATTATCTCAAAACACCCAGATTTTTATGTTACTAGCAGCCTAAATTTTGGAAGCTTATTTGAAATCACTGCTGCTCCAGACATTGCACCGCAAGCAAGAGAAATATCTGAGAAAATATTAATAAAATTGGCTAAAAATATCTAAGAGAATTTTAAGAAAAAGAGTGTTTTACCTTCTTTTTCTTTGCTTTGGAAATTGATATCGCAAGAGATATAAGGTTCTTTTTTGCCTGTTTACTTTCAATTGCTTTAAAAGCCTTAATTAAAGGCAAAAGCTCTTTATCAAATTTTGCTACTTTTTTCTTCTGCTCTTTTTCAGATTTAAAATCATAATTATAAAAACTACGGTCAGATTTTAATCCTTTAAAAAAATCTTCTATTGGTCTTTCTAAAATCTGAGAAAATTCAAATAATCTACTAGCGCAAATTCGATTTTTAGCCTTTTCATATTTCTGAATTTGTTGAAAAGTTATACCAACAAGCTCACCTAGTTTCTCCTGTGTAAGACCAGCAGACAAACGTATTTCACGCAACCTTCTTGCAATATGAACATCAATCGGAGTTATCTTGTCTAATATCATTGGTAATTCTTGGTAAAAAGATTATGAACAACAAAAATGCTATAAAAAGCATGAGAGGTATATACATGTATTTTGTATAAATTGTTGGAGCAAGACTCTCGACCAAATTTACATCAACTGTTTCAGATTGATTCAAATTGATTTTCTTTATCACTCGACCAAACGGATCGATAAAGGCACTAATTCCAGTATTAGCAACCCTTACAACCGGAATTCCATATTCAATTGCACGCATTCTTACCATATCAAAATGCTGATAAGGCCCAGAACTATTGCCAAACCACGCGTCATTTGTGAGGTTAATTAATAAATCTGGTCTAAAATTTTCGTCCAAAATTTCATTGGTAAAAATTCCCTCATAACAAACTAAAGGATTAAATAAAAGATCATTCACTTTCATAGTTTTGCCATCTTTTCCTTCGCTAAATCCAACGGCTCCTTCGGTAATTTTTGTGACAAAAGGCAGATATTTTTGCAGAGGAATATATTCGCCAAAAGGCACAAGATGACGTTTATCGTAATGACCAACAATTCCACTTTTATCAATTGCAAAAACGCTGTTCCAAATATCAGTCATTATGGTTTTTTCTTTGTCTTCATAATTCAGACGCAAAGCTCCCGTCAGCAAAAATCCATTTGGTGGCGAGGCTTCTTTTAATTTATCAACAAGATCAGATCCTTCTTCAATTACGTAAGGAACCGAAGTTTCAGACCAAATAACTGCAGAAAGTTCTTCAAAACCTTTTTGCTTACTCATTTCAATATGTTTCAGCAAATTTTCATATTTTTCTGAAGCGTCCCATTTCATCTCTTGCTTAATATTTGCCTGAACTAAGCGCAACTTTTTTGAACCATTAACAATCTTTGTTTCATCAATTCTGTATTGACCATAAAGCAAATTTGCAGCAAAAACTATCAACAATATTGCAGCAAAAATCTTATCAAAAAAAATACGTTTACCAATAAATAAAATTGGCAAAAGAGAAATTAAAACCGCCAATAAACTCAGGCCGTAGATTCCAAAAATTCCCGCTAATTGAGATGTATAGACACTAAACATCCAAGCATATCCAGCTAAATTCCAAGGAAAGCCAGTGAAAAGCGTCGAACGCAAAATTTCAAAACCAAGCCACAATAAAGCAAAAACTATAATTTTCTGACTTGCGATATTGAGGTTAAATTTTTTTACTACGACTTTGTAAGAAACAGCAAAAAGCCCCAAATAAGCCGCTAGAGCTGAAGGAATTAGAGTGATAGCAAAAGGAATAAGCCAAGCAAAACTTGCGGCATCAACTAAAAGCGAAATAGCAATCCAATAAGTTCCAGCCAAAAAATGCCCAAATCCAAAAGCAAAACCTAGCCAAAAAATTTCTTTCTTTTTTTCGCTAGTTTTTTCAAGCAATAAATAAAAAACCGACAAAGCCAGCGGAAGAGAAATTGGCAAATATATTGGCGCAAAAGCTAAAGCACCAAAAGCACCAGCTAAAATTGCGGAGATGATTCTATTTTCTTGTATAAATTTCAAAATCATAAATGACCTTTCCTGCTTTTGATTTGTCTGCGTTTAAGAGAATTATGCGATTCTTAAAGATAAAATTCTTAAAGAATAATTTTCGAAACTCCGGATCAAGCAAATAATATTCTAAAGTGCCAATCAAACATTTTGATCCTTTGTTTAGTGACTGCGGCGTATTATTAACAAAAATAATTTTCGCCTTATGCATTTGGTTTTTTGTATCGCTTAAAAGATATGACATGGCAAAAATTTCATCTGAATTGCGAGAAGAAAACATTTTGTAGCTACCAGAAGATCCTTTTTCCGCAAGAATCGAAGACACGTGATGCTTTTGGCTATCTTCTTTTTCTAAATAATTCAAAAGCGGAAAACGATGAAGATTCAAGTCAGAAATCACCAAAGTTTCATCGGTTTTTTTGGGCGCGTAAATTTTAGAATAATAAACCATCACGTCAGATAATTGGTTTGGAGAAGTGTATTTACCGCCTTTAAAACCAACAACAATTGACGTAACGTAAGAGTAAAATAAACAAGAAATTGTCGCGCTTAAAATAAATATTGAGATCGGAGAAAAACGCCAAAAAAACTTGGGTTCAAAGAAAAATAAAATAACCAACAAGCTAAAAAGATTAGCTGAAATAAAAGCAAAACTTCCAAAAAATTTTGCAGCCAAAAATGTTAAAATAAATAACCCAAAAAACAGCGGGTAAAACATGATTTTGTCTTTTATTTTTGCCCTCTTAAACAAAATTAAAGAATAAATCAGAACCACAAACCACCAGATGCTAACGATTCCCGATAATCCAAAAATTGTCGAATAAAAAATATTTGGCTCAAAAATTGGCAGCAAAAATAAACATAAAATTATGAATTTATTTTCATAAAAATTGATGGTTTTTGATCTAAATAAATCATAACCAAATTTTAGAAAACAAATTGTTGTTACGGCAAAAAAAACCACAATTTGATCAATGGTGCCAATGTTTTCTAAAATTATTAGTGTTGAAGCGGCAATAAAAGCTAAGCTTAAAATCTGATCATTTTTGTCAAAATTTAAACGAGAAAAAATTAAAAAAATTAGTGAAAAAATTGCAATTCTAGCTCCCAAATGCTGCCAAATATTTTCTACAAACAAAGAGCCATCATTGTAAGAAGAATATACTTTTGGCCACATTGGCACCATAAATTCAAAAAACTCTGGGGTGAATTTTAACATCAAAACAAGGTAAAATCCGCCAATAATTATCATTGTAATTTTATCGAGATAAGCTCGCGATTCTTTCACAAAAAAAATGCGCAACTCTAAAAATAAAATTAAAATTAGATAATGAGGTTTTAGGCATGGAATTAATCCCATCAATATTCCGCGCTGAAATAATTCACTTTTTTTAAAGGCAAATTTTCTCTCAAAAGAAAATGATAAATAAGGATAAAATAAAATTAAAAGCAGACTGGTTTTTGTGCCAAACTCACCAATTTGCAAAGCAAGCGGTCGCAAAAAAAATGACAAAAAATAACCAATAATAATGAGATTATAATGCGCCCTATTTTGATAAATTGTGGTTTTTTGAAGAATTTTTGTTGACCAAAAAATTGAAGCCAATGCCAGAAAATTAATAACAATTTCAGAAAATATAATTTGGCTTAAATTCAGCAATTGAGCGACTTCATATTGCCAATAATAAAAATAGAAAGAGAGCGGAAAATTACTTTCAAAAAAATCATAATAATATTTTCCACCTTTAGAAATTTTTTTAGCAATATTTAGATAAATTCCCGTGTCTGCACCAATGTCAATTTGCGATCTTAAAAAAATGCTTAAGAAAAAAATTATTGAACAACAAGTAATCAAAAAAAACTGACTTGAG
The DNA here is from genome assembly GCA_964461905.1 of uncultured Rhizobium sp. Taxonomy (GTDB): domain Bacteria; phylum Pseudomonadota; class Alphaproteobacteria; order Rickettsiales; family UBA1997; genus UBA2645. The sequence continues at coordinate 9,767 of CAYWVI010000040.1, forward strand.
AGATTGCAATTAGTTATTTGAGATATCTTATTTTTTAACATAAACCTCAAATTCTCTAATAACTTTTTCTCCCAAATTTGGCATAAGTTCTTGGATGTTTTTTTTGTCATCAGAAAAAAAATCTACCGACTTTTCTTCCTCTTCTTTTTCAACTATTTTTGTTAGATAAACATAATTACTTAAGAAGTTTTTTCTAAAATTTTTATCATCAAAATAATATTCTAAAAAACCCACGAAACATTGTTTTTCGTTGTCTGAGTTTTGTTTAATGATAATTATTTTATTTTTATTATCGGCAATTTTTTGCCCCAAATCTTTTAGCAAAAATTCTATTTCTTGCTGACCATCAGAGTTTTTATAAAGCTTTTGAAGTAGTAAAAATGAGGATGTATTAATTCTCTGGCTATAATTTGCTGCTGGATAAACATCTCTTTTTTCATCCGAAATTATTGTCATTTCGCCTATTTTATAACTATTAAGCAGACTAAAAATTTGCTCACTTACCTGATTTGGAGATTTGTATTTACTGGCATAATTAAAGTTAAAAATTGCCGCTAAATGTAGATTTATAAAATAAGAGAAAATTAAAAAAATCATACTTGCAGAAAAAGTAGAGAACTCTTTTTTACCCAAACTTTTTTCATGCAATTTTTGATAAAAAAATACCAATAAAACAAAAATTGTTATTGAAAAAAACCATGCAAATTCTTTGGTATTTTTATTGCTAATTAAAACAACCGTTAAAATTGCCAATCCAATAAAACAAAGCCATGAAACCAAATTCTGTGGCAGAAGAAACTTTGAGAGAAAGTTTATAGAATCTAAATTGTTAGGATTTTTTCCTAAAAAAATTAGTCTTTTATCCATTCGGGATAAGGAGAAAATTATAACAAAAAGCCACCAAAAAGCTCCAATATTGAAAACTATTTGACCAAAAATTCTTGGATCAAATTGCAAAGCTGTGACAATAAAAATTAAAATCACAAAATCACGTTTCCAATTGATATATTTTTTAGCCTGAATGTAGTAAGCAAGCAGTACAATTAAAGGTAAAAATAAAGAGATAAGTAATGATTTTTTAGCATAAAAATCAGATCCAAAATAAAAACTTGCAGAAGTTATAGATATAAAAACAAACCAATAAAAAATATTTTTGGAGCTTTTAATAATTAGAGAAATCAGTGGATATAATACAGCTAAAACAATGCTATAAAAAGTAATAAAATCATTAAATTGCAGTGTAAATACTCTTAGAAAAAAACCAGTTGAAAAGCTTATTATCAAAAGATTTAGAACAATTTTATTTTTTGATATTTCTGATTTTTTTAAAATTAGAAACGAAAAATAAATCGATAAAATCCCAACAATATTAACCAATATTTCCGCCAATAAAATTTGATTAATTGATAAAAAATCTAATGCAAAACCAGAGCTATAGCCAATATCACGAGTTGATCTAACAAAAATACTAATCAAAACAACAAATAAAACCCCAAAAAATGCACAAGATTTTGTGGCAAAAATTCTGCAAAAAAAATCAGCAATATTTTTTAGTTTTTTTAGCAAAAAATCTTCCAGTTTTTTTCCAAGAATAAGCCTTTTTTCTTCTATGTTTTGTTGTAAATCTAACACCTGAAACTAAGGGTTGAATATTTGTTTATCGGTTTAAAAATGCGCTAGAACAAATTTCTACACTTCAAAAACAAAATACAATTTAAAATGACAAAAACTGTTACTGTTGCTTATGGCGATGGAATTGGCCCTGAAATTATGGAAAGCACTTTAGAAATTCTTAAAGAAGCTAAAGCTGATCTAAAATTCAATATTATTGAAGTTGGAAAAAATATTTATGAAAAAGGTTTTAACTCTGGCTTGATGCCTTCAGCTTGGGAAGATTTAGCCAACACCAAAGTAATTTTAAAAGCTCCGATCACAACGCCTCAAGGCGGCGGCTACAAAAGTTTAAACGTTACAATGCGTAAAAAACTTGGGCTTTTTGCTAATGTGCGCCCAATCGCCTCATTTCACCCTTTTATTGCAACTAAATTTCCTGGAATGGATGTTGTTATTGTTCGTGAAAATGAAGAAGATCTTTATGCTGGAATTGAACATCGTCAAACCGATCAAACCTACCAATGTTTAAAATTGGTTACTCGTGAAGGTTGTGAAAAAATCATTCGTTACGCTTTTGATTACGCGGTTGCAAATAATCGTAAAAAAGTTAGCTGCTTTTCGAAAGACAATATCATGAAAATGACAGATGGTCTTTTTCACAAAGTTTTCAATGAAATTGCTGTTGAATATCCACAAATTGAAAATGATCACTACATCATCGACATTGGAACAGCGCGCCTTGCTGCTAAACCAGAAATTTTTGACGTAGTTGTTACCATGAATCTTTACGGCGACATTATTTCTGACGT
>CAYWVI010000041.1:0-11941 GCA_964461905.1 uncultured Rhizobium sp.
TCTTTTGGACCCCAAGAACCCATGCAACTGCCAATAATATTAGCGCAAATCACAAAAAATTTATTGGTATCAATTGCTTTGTTTTTACCAACTAAAAAATCCCACCAACCATCTTTTTGAGTAACGGGATTAGTTGAGGCGACGTATTGATCGCCGGAAAGTGCGTGGCAAATTAAAATAGCGTTAGATTTATCGGCATTAAGCGTGCCGTAGGTTTGATAGGCTAGAGGAAAATTTTTAATTTCTTTTCCACAAGAAAGTTTTAGAGGTTTTTCTTGTGCTAAAAAAACTATTTCTCCAACTTCAACTTCTTTGTAATTGGGGCCAAAACTTGACTTAACTTTCATTATTTTTTTAATTAAGATAAACGTAAAACTTCCGCATTTTCTAAAATTACATGACTCAAAATCAACACAATAAAGCTTGCGACACTTCTTTATCAGCCTTGCGCAACGATATTGATAAAATTGATGACCAAATTATTTCTTTACTAAAAGCTAGAATGCAAGTTGTAGCAAAGGTTGGTGAATTAAAAGAAAAATCCAAAGAAACGTTTTTCATTCGCTCAAATCGCGAAGCCGACATGATCAAAAATTTGGTGCAGAAATCGCAAGGAATTTTGCCAAAAGTAACAATTATTAGCATCTGGCGAAAAATTATTACCGCCGCCAACATGCTCGAGCAGCCTTTGAAAATCGCTATTCACAATCCTAAAAATATTGCCGATTACGAATATTTAGTGCGCGATTATTACGACAATTCAGTGCCAATTCACAATCTCGACAGCGTGAATAATGTGGTTTTGTCTCTCGAAAAAAACGAAGCGCAAATCGGAATTTTTGCTTTGCCAGAATATGATTTGACGCTGAAAGAAGAAGGTTCGAATGAAAATTGGTGGATTGCTTTGGCAAATAATCGCGACGGTTTAAAGATTTTTGCTAAAATTCCTTTTACTCAATCGCAAAATTCAAAAACAAAATTGGTGGCGGTTGCCAAAAAAAATCCCGAAAAATCAAATGAAGACAACAGTTTATTTTGTGTAGAAACTTCTTCTGCTGTTGATGCAAATAAGCTGGTCGCTGTTTTTGAAGAACTAAATCTCAAAGCAAAAGTTCTTAAATCAGTGAGATTGCACAAAATTGAAGGCGTAAATTTTTACCTAATCGAAGTTGCAGGTTTTTGGCTTGAAGAAGATGACGCCGTAAAAAAATTATCCAAAACAAGCATCAAACCTTACGTCAAAGTTATTGGTCATTACGCAAAGGAAATATTCTAACTAGCCTTCTGGATCTCAGCCTGCGTGGGCGGGAATCCAAAAGATTTTACGCAAGATAAGAAATCGCCAATTTCCAATTACCTAGTTGACAAAAAAGATCTCATTTTTATTGTCGCCCGCCTTATTTCTACTCTAAGTAATTCCCTTTTGCGAAAAGTCATTTTTTGCAAAAATTTTTCACGGCAATGTTTTGAAAAAAATATCCTGAAAAACCAATGGGATCTACAAAAATCAAGCTACAAAAACAATGTCAAAAAGAATTAATGCTAAGAAAAAATTTAGCAGAAAATTAGGCGGAAGCCTTTGGGGTCAAGCTAAAGATCCTTATTTAAAACGTAATTTCAAACCGGGTCAACATGGTGCTTCTGGCGGCAGAGGTCGTGTTAGTGACTACGGAAATCAACTTCGTGCTAAACAAAGATTAAAATTCTACTACGGCAACATTTCTGAAAAACAATTTTTCAACACTTTCACATTAGCTGCAAAAGCTAAAGGTGACGTGAGCGAAAACTTCATCGCTCTTCTTGAAAGCAGATTGGACGCTGTTGTTTACCGCGCTAATTTTGTTCCAACAGTTTTTGCTGCTAGACAATTTGTAAATCACAAACATGTTTTGGTAAATGGCAAAACTGTTAACATTCCTTCTTATAGAGTTAAGGTTGGTGATGTTGTGCAAGTTCGTGATAAATCTCGTTCTCTTGCAATAGTTATCGAATCTTTAGATAAAATGGAGCGCGATGTTCCTTCTTACTTACAGTTGGATAAAGCAAATTTTGCAGTTAAAATTTTAGCTAAAGCTGCTTTTGCTGAAGTTCCTTATGCAATTGAAATGCAGCCACATTTTATAACTGAGTTTTACTCACGTTAATTGCAATTTTTTCTACAAAAAAGCCCGTCATTTTTTAAAGAATGGCGGGCTTTTTTTATGTCTAAACTTCGTGGGCAATTTTGCAGAATTGTTCAATGGTAATTTTTTCAGCTCGCAAAGTTGGATCAATTTTAATTCTAATCAAAACTTCTTCGGGGTTATCAAAAATTGATTTGAGGCTAGATTTAAGCATTTTTCGTCTTTGATTAAAAGCTGCAGCAACCACTTTTTCTAGCTTAGAAAATTCAACGTCAAAAAGTGGTTTTGCCCGTGGAATAATTTCAACAATTGCTGAAGTTACTTTTGGCGGCGGTGTAAATACATTGCGATTTACCGTAAAAAGCATTTTGGTTTCGCATAAAAAATTAATCATTACAGCAAGTCTGCCGTAGTGATTATCTCCAGTTTTGGCAATAATTCGTTCCACAACTTCTTTTTGGAGCATTAAATGCATCGACTCAATTTGAGGTGATATTTTGAGCCATTTAAAAATTAGTAAAGTTCCGATATTGTAAGGAAGATTAGCAATAATTTTAAACTTCTGATTAGGTGAGAATAATTTAGTTTCATCAATTTTTAAGGCATCGCCTTGAATAATTTCGAATCTTTCACCATAAAAATTTTTTAATTCCTCTAAAGCTTTTATACATCTTTCATCCATTTCAATTGATGTGAGTTTTTTAGCACCACAATCAAGAATAGAGCGGGTTAAACTTCCAGGGCCGGGACCAATTTCCAATATTGTTGAATTAGTTAAATCGCCAGCAGAGCGCGCAATTTTATCAGTAAAGTTTTTATCTAAAATAAAGTTTTGACCAAGAGACTTTTTGGCGTCTAGTTCATATTTTTTGATGATTTCAGAAGTGGAAATTAGATTAAGCATCGTGCATCAAATTTATTGCCTCGCCTTTTTGACGAGGCAATAAAATTTTTTATTTAATTGTATCTACAGCTGGAGTATAAGCATGTCCCAAAGCATCAGAAACTGCTTTAAAAGTAACTTTACCATCGATTACGTTCAAGCCGTTAAGCAAGTGAGCGTCATCCTGTAAAGCTTTTTTGTAACCTTTGTTAGCAAGAGCTAAAGAGAAAGGTAGTGTTGAGTTTTCTAAAGCTTGAGTTGAAGTTCTAGCAACTGCACCCGGCATGTTAGTTACACAATAATGCACAACTCCATCAACAACATAAGTTGGATTAGAATGTGAAGTTGGTTTTGAAGTTTCAAAACAACCACCTTGGTCAATTGAAATATCAACCATCACTGAGCCATGTTTCATTTTTTTCACAGTTGATGAAGAAACTAATTTTGGAGCAGCAGCACCTGGAATTAGAACTGCGCCAACCACAACATCAGAATCAATAACATTTTTTTCAATATTTTCTAAAGAGGCATAAAGAACTTCAGCAGAATTGCCAAAAATGTCGCACAAGTAACGAATTCTTGGTAAAGATTTATCAAGAATCACAACTTCAGCACCCATGCCAATTGCAACTTTTGCAGCATTTGTTCCTGAAACACCGCCGCCAAGAATTGTTACTTTAGCGCGCGAAACACCCGGAACGCCACCTAAAAGAACGCCACGTCCGCCTTGAGCTTTTTCTAAAGCTTTTGCACCAGCTTGAATTGAAAGTTTACCAGCAACTTCAGACATTGGAGCAAGAAGAGGAAGTGAACGATCAGCAGCAGTTACAGTTTCAAAAGCAATTGCAACGCAACCAGATTTGATAAGCATTTCAGTTAAATGCGGTTCAGCAGCAAGGTGAAGATAAGAGAAAATAACTTGATCTTTACGAATAATTTCGCATTCCGATTTTTGAGGTTCTTTTACCTTTAAAATCATGTCAGCTTTGCCATAAACTTCTTTTGCATCTGCTGCAATTTTTGCACCAGCCGCAATGTATTGTTCATCAGAAAAATCAATCGCAGAGCCAGCATTAGTTTGAACTAAAACTTGGTGTCCAGCATTTACTAATTCACGCACACCAGATGGTGTAGCTCCAACGCGATATTCGTGATCTTTAATTTCTTTTGGAATGCCAATAAGCATAGTAACTCCTTATAGTTTATTAGTGATTAAAGTGGGGAAATATTGGTAATTTTGATAATATTACTTTCATCTGAGGTCAAACTCTGATGAGTTTCATAATCAAATTGAAAAATCTTTTTGGCAAGTTCGATTTCCTGAGGAAGGTTTTTTCCTTTTAAGAAAAGACAATAACCATCTTTTTTTAAGAAATTTTTTGAATAGGTTAAAAGCTTATCTAGCGGTGCTAAAGCTCGGGATACAATACAATCAAATTGTAAATTATTTAGTTCTTCTAACTTTGATTGATGAACAAAAACTCGGTTTTGTGAAAATAATTTTGCGCGGCGTAAAAATTCTGATTTACGAAATGATTTTTCAATTAAGTGAATTTCTTTAAGTCCGAGAATAGAAAGAATAATTCCGGGAAAACCAGCACCAGAACCGAAGTCGGCAAATTTTATATTTTTATTGGGAATGAAGCGCAAAAGTTGCGCGCTGTCCAAAATGTGACGTTGCCAGAGATTTTCAATTGTCGATTTTCCAATAAAGTTAAAATTATCATTTTCGGCAAGAAGTAGCAGAACAAAATCTTCAAGATTTTTGATTTGAGATTCGCTTAAGTCAGAAAATTTTTTAATTTGATTGAGTGCAGTGTTTTTTGTTATTTCGAATTGCATTGGTAGAAGTTTATAGGTTTCACGTTGATAACGAATAGCTATTTTTTAAACACACGTCAAAAACTTAGCAACTACTGGTTTAAAACCAATTGGTAAAAAATGGTGTTTTTGTAAACCAAAATTTTTTTTAAAAAAATTCTGATTTGTGACAGTGCTAAAATATGTTTTATTATTAAAACTTGACGCTGAAAACTTCTAAAATAAAAGTTCTTTAATCATATTCTCTATTTCAACTCTCCTTTCAAAATAATTTTTTAAAAAAATGAAAATTTCCTCAAAAGTTAAGAAAATCTTAGCGTGCTACGAAAGCGATAACGCTGGCACTAAAGCCAATTTAGCGCGCATGTTAATGACTGGTAAGCTTGGAGGTACTGGAAAAATGGTGATTTTACCAGTCGATCAAGGTTTTGAGCATGGTCCCGACAGAAGTTTTGCAGTTAATCCTGATGCTTACGATCCGCACTATCATTTTCAATTGGCAATTGACGCTGGTTTAAACGCTTATGCCGCGCCTCTTGGCATGATTGAAGCTGGAGCCGACACTTTTGCTGGCGCAATTCCAACAATTTTAAAAGTTAACTCTTCAAATTCACTTCACAATGGCGGAACCGCTCCACATCAAGCTACAACCGCTTCTGTTAAAGACGCTTTACGTTTAGGTTGTTCGGCAATTGGTTTTACAATTTATCCAGGATCTGACGCAGCTTTTGATATGTTTGAAGAAATTCGCGAAATGTCTGAAGAAGCAAAATCTTATGGATTGGCAACGGTTATTTGGTCTTATCCTCGTGGCGGTGATCTTTCAAAAGTTGGTGAAACTGCAATGGATATTTGTGTTTATGCTGCTCACATGGCTGCTCTTCTTGGTGCTCACATCATTAAAGTTAAACCACCAACCCAAGCTTTAGAAAATCTTGAAGCAATTAAGGTTTACGAAAAAGTAAAAATTCCAGTTGCTACTTTAGAACAAAGAATTGCTCATGTTATGAAATCTACTTTCAACAACAGAAGAATCGTTGTGTTTTCAGGTGGTGCAGCAAAAGGTGAAACTGAAGTTTATAATGAGATTCGTGAGATCTATAAAGGCGGTGCAAATGGCTCAATTATTGGTCGAAATGTGTTTCAGCGTCCACGTGCAGAAGCTCTAAAAATGTTGGAAAATATCGTCAGTATATATAAGGGTAATTTATAATTTGAGAAAGTCATAAGAGTTTTTAAATCAATAAAACGCTTATCTTTCGCCAATTAGAATGACAAAATTAAAAATCTCAAAAAGAGCGTTCAGTCTAATTGAGTTGTCTTTTGTGATAATGATGGTCTCGGTAATTTTTCTTGGATTGTTATCTGTAAGTATCAGCAATAACACATCTTCAAAATTAGCTAGAAATATTGATCGTATTGTTACAATTGACAGAGCTTTAAGAATTTACATAGCTAAAAACCAGAAATTACCTTGTCCTGCTGCAATCAATCTTGACAAGGGTAATCCGTCTTACGGTGTGGCAGGATCTTGTATTGCTGGTAGTGGTTTTTATACTTCAGGAACTTTAATTTATGGAATGGTTCCCGTTAAAGATTTAAATCTTTCAATTTCATTTACTGAAGATTCTTACGGAAGTAAAATTGCTTATATTGTTGATTCAACCTTTGCAACAATTGCAACTCCTAGCAACTTCTCTGAATCTGCTAATAAACAGGGAGGAATTGCTATCAATGGATATGATTATACATCTTCTTCTTCGTCAATCGCAATAGATCCAAACGCAATTTTTGCAATTATAAGCTATGGTTCAAATAAAAAAGGAGCCATATCATCTATTTCAAATTCGGCTTTAGATGCTTCAAGCGATCTAGATGAGATTGATAACGGTTATATAGGTTTTAACCAAACTTTAACTGCAAGTACAAACAGAATAAATAGTTCATTTGATGATGTTGTTTTTTTTAGAAATAAAAAAAACTTTCTACTTGATTCTAAAACTCAGGAATCTCTTGGAAAATCTAATTATAGCGGTCTGGCAAATTTAAAACCCTCAACTGATTGCAGTGCCATTGGCATAAACGGCATTATCGATGGAACAGTTTTGCCAATAGGAGTTGGTCTTGTTAAAAACTGCAATGCTCCAAATTTTAATGATACAAACTACATCACTTATACCTGTTCATCAGCAGGAGTTATTTCTAATATTGTCGGGTCTTGCACGTGCAATGCTGGCAACAGTTTAGTTGCAAGTGATTGTCAACCTCAATGCGCATTCTCTGGATCAAATGCTAAAACTGGTATTGCTACTAGCACGACAGTTGATTACACAACAACTGCAACCAATATAAGTTGTAACGATACTGCTAACAACTTTAACACTTCTGATTCTATAAACTACACTTGCATTGGTGGAATTATTGCTGTCACTTCTGGTGCTTGTGATACTTGCGCATCTACACACACTTTTGTTGGGGGTGTATGTCAACCAAAATGCACGTTCTCTGGATCAAATGCTAAAACTGGTATTGCTACTAGCACGACAGTTGATTACACAACAACTGCAACCAATATAAGTTGTAACGATACTGCTAACAATTTTAACACTTCTGATTCTATCAATTACACTTGCACTGGCGGAATTATTGCTGTCACTTCTGGTGCTTGTGATACTTGCGCTACTGGTTATGTTTTTAATGGCAGTGTATGTGTTCCTCTTCTAACTTGTAGCGGCGGTGTAATGAGCTGTACCGTTGGATCATTGCCAAATTGTTCTGGAGGAAGGGTTATCCATAAGTTTAATTCTACTTCGGGCACAAATTATCTAAACTGCACTTCGGGATCAACAGACTCTCTTAATGTCTTGATAGTTGGTGGTGGTGGAGCTGGAGCAAAAGCTTACGCTAATTCTGGAGGGGGAGGTGGTGGTGGCCAAGTGATCCAGCTATCTGGTCTTCATATTTCTGCAGGAGATAGTATTTCTGTAGTTGTTGGAGCTGGAGGATTGATTCAGGCGGCAAATGTAAATGGTGGTAATGGGGGCAATACAACTGTTTCATTTAGCGTAACCTCATCAGAAACTCTAGCAGCTTCTAATAGGTTATCATCCTCAACAACAGCCGGCGGCGGCGGTGGTGGCGGAGTTAATAAAAACTCTAGTAATAACGGTAACGCACCTTCTGGAGGTGGAGGTGGAGGTAGTCCAAATGGGACTACGCGCTATACGGGTGGTACCGGAGTCAATACTGGTGGCATGGGATATACTAGTGGATCTGGAGGTGGAGGTGGATCAACTCAATCTATTGGAGGAAATGCTAGTACTAGTATTGGGGGCAATGGAGGATCTTCTGCGACATCAACTATAGCTGGAGCTACTGGGTATTATGGTGGCGGTGGCGGTGGTGGATCTAGACCATCAAGCTCTACTTCTTCTGGAGCTACTGGAGGTACAAATAGTGGTGGTAACGGGGCGGGTACAGGATCATCTAGTATTCCGAATGCACAAAGTGGAGTAGCAAATACCGGAGGCGGTGGTGGCGGCGGCGGGATTTGTTATAATTGCGACGTTTATAAAGGTAGCTCTACTCCAGGAGCTGGAGGTTCAGGAGTAGTAATTTTTAGTTATCCAAGAAATTAGTTTTGGTTTGGTTGCATAAAGTCCAATATTTTATGGGTCGTTTTAAAAAATGAGAGAAAAAGAAATATTAGCGATCAAAAATCTCACAATTTCTTTTGGCAGCTTTTTGGCGGTCCAAGAGATTTCTTTCGATTTATTCCCTAAAAAAATCACTGCTCTTGTTGGTCAAAGCGGTTCAGGAAAATCTGTTACAGCTCTTGCAATTGCTGGCTTGTTATTTAAAGCAAAAATTTCTGGTGAAGTGATTTTTGCAGACAAAAACCTGCTTAAATTAGATGAAAAAAACTGGTGCAAAATTCGCGGCAAAGAAATTGGTTTTGTTTTTCAAGATCCAAATACTTCGCTAAATCCGCTGCATAAAATTGGCAAACAAATTGCTGAAGCAATTACAATTCACGAGCCAAAAATATCTAAAAAAAATCTCGAAAATCGTGTTTCTCAATTATTAAAAATGGTTGAGTTAGAGTCTTTAAAATCAAGGCTTAATGATTATCCGCACCAACTTTCTGGCGGGCAAAAACAGCGCGTGATGATTGCAATTGCGTTGGCAAATAATCCAAAAATTCTAATTGCTGACGAACCAACCACAGCTCTTGATTCAGCGGTGCGCGATGAAATTTTGGCTCTAATTTTGCGTTTAAAAAATCAGCTAAATTTGGCGGTGCTTTTTATTACGCACGATTTGCAAGTGGTTAAAAAAATTGCTGATGAAGTTTTGGTGATGAAATCGGGAGAAGTTGTTGAAAAAGGTGAGGTTGATGATGTTTTTCTTCAGCCAAAAAATAGCTACACCAAGATTTTGATTGATTCAACCAAGGTAGAAAAAAGACAAAATAAAAATTTAAAAAAAGAAGAAGTTTTGTCGGTAAAAAACCTTTTTGTAATTCATCAAATCAGAAAATCTTTTTTCAAAAAAGAAAATTTTTATGCCAATTATGACATTAATTTTTCTCTAAAATCTGGCGAAAATATTGGTATAGTTGGTGAAAGTGGATCAGGAAAATCAACCTTAGCTCTAGCTTTATCAGGGCTGATTTTGTCGCAAGGAGAAATAAAATTTTTTGATAATAAAACTTGGCAGAAAAATAATTTTGAATTGCGTCGTAATGTGCAGATTATTTTTCAAGATCCTTTCTCAAGCCTTAATCCACGCATGACGGTACAAGAAATTATCGGCGAGGGTTTAGTCATTCATAATAAAAAAAGCAAAAATCATAAATCAGAAATCGAGAATATTTTATCTCAAATGCATTTGTCGCCAGAGTTGCAAACGCGTTATCCTCACCAACTTTCGGGTGGTCAGCGTCAACGTGTTGCAATTGCGAGATCGCTAATTCTTAATCCTAAAATATTAATTCTTGACGAACCAACCTCAGCCCTTGATTTGTCAACGCAAAATGAGGTTGTGAAGTTGCTTTTAGAAATTCAAAAACAGCGTGAAATTTCTTATATTTTAATCTCGCACGATCTTAATGTTGTTGAGCAAATGTCGGACAGAATTATCTCTCTAAAAAACGGCAAGATTCTAAATAATTAGCTAACTTTATTTCGTAATTGAACAAAAGCTGGTTGATTTAATGCTTTTATTCCATGGCATTTTGGCTAGCAATAACGCCAATCCGCACCAGCCGCTAATTGCAGCAAAGCACAATCCAGCACCAAAGAAAGCTGGAATAAGTAAAAATTTTTGATTAACAAAAGCTCCTAAAATTGTTCCGCTTAATGTCATAAAGCCAATTGTAAGTTGAACTTGGCGATCAAGAGGTAAAAAGAATTTTCCTGATTTTTTTACTTCAAATCCTGAATTTATCCAAGACAGAATTCCGCCTTCAAGATTGTAAATTTCAAAATCTGGGTCTTCGTTTAAAAGTTTGTTACAAGCTGTTTGGCTGCGCTTTCCAGAGCGACAATGTAAAACTAATTTTTTACCGTTAAATTCGGGTAATTTTTTTTGAGATATTTCTCCAAGAGGAATTAGCGTTGAGCCTTTAATGCTTTCGGACTCGTTTTCAGCGGGTTCTCGAACATCAATCAAGACAGCTTCACCATTTTCAAGCCATTTTTTTAAAGTGGCAGAATCTATATTTGTTATCGACATAAGTTTTGTTTTTTTTAAATGAGTTTCTAGATTCTCTAAATCTCAAAACAAAATTTTATTTGGCAAATCTTAACATGAAAAAACCTGAACTTTTACTTCCTGCAGGAAATTTAGAACGCCTAAAAACCGCAATTCTTTATGGAGCAGACGCGGTTTATTGCGGCACGCCCGACATGTCGCTGCGCGTAAAATCAGCTTTTAGTTTAGAAGATTTGGTTGAAGGCATTGAATATGCTCACTCAAAAGGCAAAAAAGTTTATCTCACGCTGAATCTTTTTTCTCACAATAAAGACATTGAAAAACTGCCGCAATTTATTGAAACGGTGCAAAAAGTTAAGCCCGATGGTTTGATTATTTCTGATCCGGGAGTTTTTCAATTTGTCAAAGAACGCGCGCCAGAATTGGAGTTGCACATTTCAACGCAAGCCAATGTTTGTTCTTGGTTAACGGTAGATTTTTGGCAAAAACAAGGTGCGAGTTTGGTGGTCATGGCGCGTGAAGTGAGTTTTGAAGAACTTGCTGAAGTGCGCGAAAAATGCCCAAATATAAAAATTGAAACCTTCGTTCACGGCTCAATGTGCATGACTTATTCGGGTCGTTGTTTGCTTTCAAATTTCATGGCTGAACGCGGTGCTAATCAAGGTTCTTGCGCGCATTCTTGTCGTTGGGGTTATAAGTTGAAAATCAAACTAAAAGACAACACCGAACACGAAATTGAGATCAACGAAAATAACAAAGATTTGTTTGATTTTTTCTTAGAAGAAGAAATTCGCCCCGGAGCTTTAATGCCTTTTGAAGAAGACGTGAACGGCTCTTACATTTTAAATTCAAAAGATCTGTGTTTGCTGCCAAAACTTGATGAATATATCAAGCTTGGTTTGGATTCTTTTAAAGTTGAAGGTCGCAACAAAACCGAGTTTTACGCAGGTTCTGTAGCAAGAGTTTATCGCGCGGCAATTGATGATTATATTGCAAATCCTGCTGATTGGCGCGCTGACGATTACATGGACGAAATCAATTCTATTGCTAATCGCGGCTACACTTTGGCTTTTCACGAAGGTCGTTTAACCAATTTGGCGCATGATTACGAATCAACTGGCTCAACAAGTTTTCACGAATTTGCTGGAAAAGTTGTGGCTTGGGATGGAAATGATTTATTAATTGAAGCCAAGAACCGCTTGGCTTCAGGCGATGTCTTAGAATTTTTATCGCCATTTCAACGCGAGCCAATTTTATTACGTATTTACGAATTTAATTATTCACGAGACGGCAAAAATTGGCAAAATGTTGACGTCGTAAATGCTGGCGTGAAGCCATTAATCAGAATTTCCGCCGCTGATTTTCATCTTTTTACGCCAGAAAAATTGAAAGAACTTCT
>CAYWVI010000042.1:0-11157 GCA_964461905.1 uncultured Rhizobium sp.
TTTTTTTATCTGTTGCGAAATTTTTGAGTTTACCATTTTTAAAGAAGTGACTTGCAGATTCGTAATAAGCGATAACTTCGTCTAATTCTTCTGACTCATATTCTTGAGTTACTGTTTCGCTAGAGCCATTCCAGCCAGCTTTGTTTAATTTAACATCGAAGATTTTTTTCTCTTTTTTGGGTTTAAGCAAATAAAGTTTATCGCCTTCAAAATATCCAATGTCGGTGTAAGTGCTAACAAATGCGTGCTGATCAATTGTTGCGGAATTGGTTAAAACATCTGTGCCAAAAAATTTTGATTTGTAGCCAAGATTCATCACGCCAAATAAGGTTGGAGCAATGTCAATTTGACTGATATTTTTAGCAAAAACTTGCGGTTTGATTATTTTTGGCGCGTAAAAAATTGCTGGAATTTGATAACGCCACAAAGGCATGTCGGTATTGCCTGCAGAGCCAGCGCAATGATCGGCAACAAAAACAAAAATTGTGTTTTCAAACCAAGGTTTTTTCTTTGCCTCTTCAATTAATTTGCCAATTGCGTAATCGGCATATTTCACCGCGCCATTGCGACCAGTTTTTGGCGCAATGTCAATTTTGCCTTCGGGATAAGTGAATGGACGATGATTGGAAGTGGTCATTAAAAAATTCAAGAAAGGCTTGCCGCTGGCATAAGATTTGTCGGCTTCTTTTATTGCTTTTGAGTAAAGGTCTTCGTCAGAAACGCCCCAAGCATTTGAAAAGGAAATTTCATCTTTAGCAAAATCAGCCCGATCAACAATTTCAAAACCGTTATTTTCGAAAAAATAATTCATGTTATCAAAATAGCCGTCGCCGCCATAAATGAATCTTGCCTCGTAACCACGCTCTTTTAGCGGACTAGAAATGTTGAATAAATTTTCGTTATTTGGTCTGCGAACAATTGAATTTCCCGGAGTTGGCGGAATAGAAAGAGACAGAGCTTCTAACCCTCGAACTGTGCGAGTTCCAGTGGCTTTAAGCCCAGTAAACAACAAGCCTTTTTTGGCTAAATCATCAAGGTTTGGAGAAATATTTTCGTTGCTGCCAAAAGCTTGCATAAATTCAGCACTGAAACTTTCCATGGTAACAAACATGATGTTGTAGCTTTTTTCTGGAGCCAATCTTGGTTTTGCAATTAGGCGAGAAATATCTTCTTCATTTAAAAATTTTGACTTCGGCTCTTGTTTTAGAATTGAAATGCGCAAATTTTTTATAGCCATGCCTTCATCTTGAGTTGCGTAAAGCTGATCGTAATCAATTTGATTGTTGCGATAGGCTGAAAATAGCTGATAAATGCCATTTGAGGCAATTTCATTAACGTAATTATTGTTCGAAATTTTAGATAATTTTGAGCTATCCACCGCAAAAAACATGGCGGTTAAAAATGCTGCAAAACAAGCGAATTTCTTGAAGCGGCAAGTAAATTTTTCTTCTTTTGTTTGGATAATTTTTTTGTAAGTGAAGGCAAAAATCACGCCACTAATTGTGGCAATTGCAGCGATTAAAAGAGTTATCGGATAAGACTCGACAATATTGGCAATTACTTCCGTGGTGTAAATTAGGTAGTCGACGGCAATAAAATTGAAGCGCGTTTGAAACTCATCCCAAAAAACCACTTCAGCAAAAGCTGAAAAAACAATTACGAATAAAAACAAAAAATAAAAAATTCGATTAGCAATTTGATGACCTCGCGAATTGAAAAATTTATTAGAAACAAATGTGTAATAAGTGAGAGGAATAATTGCTATGTAAAGCAAAGCCAACAGATCAAAAAACAACCCTAGCGCAAATGACTTAAGCAGAATTGCCGCTGAAAATTTAATTTCGGCAAATTCAAGAAAGAAAAAAACCAATCTAATTACAAAAGCAAGAACAGCAAAAATTATAAAAATTTTCGCCAAAGAAGTTTTAAAAAAAAGCTTCAAACAAGAGTTTAAACCTGAAGAAGAATGGCTTTGATTTTTTTTCATGAAATTATTTTTTAAACATTGAAAGCATGCGCCAAGTAACGAAAAAGCCACCGAAGATGTTAATTGAAGCGATTACAATCGCCAAAAAACTTAAAACTGAAATTAGCGTAAAACCTTTTGCTGTTCCTAGTGCAATAATTGCACCAACAACAATTACGCCAGAAATTGCGTTGGTCACCGCCATTAATGGCGTGTGTAGGGCTGGAGTCACTTTCCAAACCACAAAATAGCCAACAAAACAAGCCAAAGCAAAAACTGTTAATCCAAAAATAAATGGATCAATGCCGCCGCCATGCGCCGCAGAATAACTAAGTGTAGCAATTTTATTCACCAACTCATCTGAGTTTTTGGTGATTTTATCTGATAATTCGATGATTTCTTGAAGGTCGCTCATTGTTTTTAATAATTAAAATTAATTGAATTTATCTTCCAAAAAAAGCCTCGAAACTCACTTTGTCAAGCAGGTTATGATTAATCATAAATCCTGCAAAAGCTGCAGTTGCGGTTTCTGAAATATCAAGTTTTTCAACGCCTAAAGCATAGATTGTAAAAATATAACGATGTGGTTTATCACCTTTTGGAGGACAAGGTCCGCCGAATTTATAAACTCCAAAATCATTGCGAATTTGTAGAATGTTATTTGCTATTTGAAACTGATCTTTTGAACCGAAATTCTCAGGTAATTTTTTATAGTTTGCAGGAATATTAACCGCCACATAATGCCACCAACCGCTTCCTGTTGGCGCATCTGGATCATAAACCGTTAAAGCAAAACTCTTGGTTTCTTTTGGAGGATTTTTCCAAGAAATTTCAGGAAAAACATTTTGCCCAGCACAACCAAATCCGTTAAAAACGTGTTTATTTGATATTGTTGAGCCAAACTTAATATCTGAACTTTTAATACTAAATTTCGAATCACTAAAAGCTTGTGTAGCACAAGAAACAAAGAATAAGGTAAAAATAAGTGATAATTTTTTCATAAATTTTTATTTAATTATTGCAGGCTTTCAACTTCATACATTTTTTTGTAGAAACCATCAAAAGCCATTAACTCTTGATGCGAACCAGATTCTACAATTTTTCCATCTCTAACAAAAAGAATTTTATCAGATTCAATCACTGAAGAAAGCTTGTGAGCAATTGTGATGACTGTTTTTTTCTCTGCTAAATTTGAAATTGCATTAACTATATTTTTGCTGTTTTCGTTGTCGAGAGCTGATGTTGCTTCATCAAGAAGTAAAATTGGCGAATCTTTGATAATAGCGCGTGCGATAGCAATTCTTTGACGCTCTCCGCCCGATAATTTAATGCCTTTTTCACCAACAAAACTATCCATTTTTTGTGGCAAATTATTAATAAAATTTAGGGCAGAATTTTTAGAGATAATTTCCGCAACTTGTTCTTTGGTGATTGATTGATTGGCATAAGCAATATTTTCAAAAACTGTTCCTGAAAAAATAAAGCAATCTTGCGAAATATAAGAAAAATTCTTGCGCAAATCAGCAAATGATAAGTCTCTTATATCAATTCCGTTTAATAAAATAGATCCCGAGTTGACATCATAAAAACGCATCAATAATTGCAAAACTGTGCTTTTTCCTGAACCGCTTGATCCCACAATTGCAATTTTTTCACTTGGTTTTATTTCCAAGTTAAAGTTTTCTAATACCAAAAAATCTTTTCTGCTTGGATAAGCAAAGTTGATATTATTGCAATTTATCACCACTTCTTTTGGATCGCCAAAACTCTTCGTAACAATAGCCTCACAAACTGGAGAATTTATTTCTAATAACTCAAAAATTCTTGCCGCCGCTGCTGATGCACTTTGTAATTGACCAGCAATTTGACTTAAAGAAACCAGAGATGTTGCGGTTAAAACTGAGTAAAAAATAAAAGAAGAAAGATCGCCCGAGGTAATTTTTTTACTTAAAACATCATTACCTCCAACCCAAAGAACAAGAGCTATTCCACCAAATGATGCAGCAATTACTGATGCTACCATTAAAGATTTTATACGAATTTTTTTCAGCGAAATTGCCAAAGAATTATCAACAAAATTAGAGAAGTTTTTAGATTCTTTTTCTTCGCATAAATAAGATTGAATGGTTTTAATGCCATTAATTGATTCTTCGATGTGCGCACCAATTGATGCTAAAGATTCTTGCGATTGCTTTGATAAATTTTTTACCGATTTGCCCATAAAAATAACTGGAGCAACTGCGATTGGAATCAACATCATCGACATTAAACTCAGTTTCAAACTGGTTAAAAACATCAAAAAAATTCCACCGATAAAAAATAGTGAATTACGCAAAAAGAAAGAAGATGTGCTGCTAATCACATTATAAAGAACTGTTGTATCTACAGTAAGACGAGAAATCACATCACCAGTTTTAGTTATTTCAAAAAACTCAGCGGAAACTTGGATTATGTGATTATAAACTTTTTTACGAAGATCAGAAACAACTTTTTCGGCAACTGTATTAACAAGAGATGAGCGATAAAATCCAGCAACAGCCATAATAATAGCAACAACAACAAAAGTTAGTAAAATAATGTTAAAGAAATAATGACTATTTTGAGAAAATCCAAAATCGATTAAATATTTGATGACCTTACCAAAAAACAAGACCGTTGTGGCCGTGATAAACAAAGCCAATAAAGCAAAGCAAATATCACGTTTATAAGGTTTAAAGAAAGGCAATAAAGCAAAAAGATTTTTTGAATTGGTTTTTTTTAACATAAAATTACAGCTACCTTCACAACACTAAATTATTAACACCGTTTAGATCTAAAACTTCTGAAGCAACCTTTCTGGCTTTATCATAATAATTTAGATCTTTGATGATTTTTAAATACTCCTCCAAACCAAGAGCCATAACAATTGCATTATTATCAAATTTGACATTGGTAGTTGCCATGATTTTAAGAATTGAATCAATATATTTTGGATTTTGTAAATACTCAAAATAACGATCTAGCTTTTGCTTTAACAACACTTCATCTTTAGAATTTAAATATTCTTCGAAATATTGATTTGCCTTAAAGTCAACAATGTAAAGCTTATCTAGGCTAATAAAAGCTACGTCACAAAAAAACATTTTTGCATTTTCTGCATTAAAATTCTCTGCTGAAAAATATTCTTTATTTGCCAACCAACCATTAGCTTTCATGGCTTTAATTAATTCTGGCAATAATTTTGAATTTGAAACTGTGCTTTTTTCAGTAGTTTGTTTTGCTACAGATTCGTCTTTTCTTTTAACAAGTTTTACTGATTTTTTTGTTTGAGATTTGGCAATTGAGGCAACTGATTTTGTCATAAAATCAGTTATATTTTGTGAGAATCTACCTAATAAATTTTTATTGGTTTCAACCTCATTTTTATAGCTATCATTTAGCTTTTTAAAAAGATCGTTACCTACTTTAATTATTGCATCTTTTGAATCTTTCATCACCGCATCTTGAGCTATGCTCCAATCATGCATACGATTTTCTACTTCTTCAGTTTTTTGCATTACCATATCAATCTGCTTTTGTGCATCTAGGCGCAACTTTACTTCACTCTCTTTTTCTTTTCTGAGTTCATCTACTTCACGCAAAAGAGCTTCGATTTTTTCTGCATCAGTTCTGGTTTCAAGCAAAAGCCTTTCTTGAATCGATTTTTTTTGCTCAATTTCTTGATTAAGTTTTTTTTGTAACTCGCTAATTTCTTTGCTTGAGCTTAGTCGAAATTTTGAATATCGCGCATAAACAATAATCATCATTATTGCCAATCCTATATTGCTTGCAATGACGTAGTAAACAACCATAAGAAGCTTGAAATTTATTAAAGAGCAAGATTGTCAATCAACCTAACTCCATCCAAATAAACCGCAATAAATAGTCGGGAAGGAATTTTAGAATCAAAATTCTTTACCAATTCCAGATTTTTTTCTGTTCTTACTTCTAAATAATCAATTTTTTCAAAACCACTTTGCAGAAGTTTGTCGCCATTTTTTTGCAAAATTTCTGTGATATTTTGTGGCTGTTGATGAATTTGATTTTTTATTTCTGACAAAATAGCAAATATTTTTGCGGCTTTAATTTTAGATTCCAAAGAAAGTCTTTGATTACGTGAAGACATAGCCAAACCGCTTTCTTCTCGAACGGTTTTATGTCCTAAAATTTCAACTGAGAAATTTAGATCTTCTACCAGTTTTTTTATTATTGTGAGTTGCTGAAAATCCTTCTCACCAAAAATTGCAACATCTGGTTTTATAATATTAAAAAGTTTTGAGACAATAAGTGCAACTCCATCAAAATGACCAACGCGTGCAGATCCACACAAACAGTCGGTTAATTGCAAAGGTATAATTTTAAAAGCTGAATTTGTTGGAAAAATTTCTGCATCTTTTGGAATAAAAACATGAGTTGCGCCAGAATCTTTTAGTAGCTCTATATCTCTTTCGACTTGTTTTGGATATTTTTCGTAATCTTTAGAATCGTTAAATTGAGTTTTATTAACAAAAATGCTTACCACAACAGTTGAACTAATTTTTGCCGCTTCTTTAATCAATGCGAGATGACCATTATGCAATGCTCCCATTGTTGGCACAAATGCAATTTTTGCAGAGTTTGTAAGTTGTGATCTGATTTCAGAAATACTGTTTGAAACACGCATAATTAAAGCTCACGAAACATGATATAAGCATCAACAAAACCAAGAGTTTTATGTTTAAAACCACTAGGAACAGTGCCGATAATTCTAAATCCAACCGATTTCCACAAATTAACTGCCGCAATATTTGTTGAAACCACAAAGTTAAACTGAATAGCTTTGTAGCCAAAATCAGTTGCGGTTTCAATTGAGTGATTAGCAAGAGATTTTCCTATTCCAAAACCTCGCTTATTTTCATCAACTATATAACTAGCATTTGCTACGTGAGAACCCCTGCCAACTTGGTTGGGGCGCAGCAAGTAAGCTCCAACAATTTCATCATCTAATTTTGCAACAAAAGTTTTCGCCGATTCGCTAAACCATTTTTCATAAGCATCTTTTTTGGTCGTGTTTTCATCATTAACATAAGTTTGACCGCCAGCAATAACTTGCAAAAATATGCGCCAAATATCGTCAAAATCTTCTTTTTTTGCTGAGCTTATGATAATTTCTTTATTCATTTACTGGAGCAGAACATTGCCTGCCAACTTGTGAACCAACTTTAAATTCTTTTCCTGCTTTTAAATCTTCCAAAATTTGTAAGAAGTTTTCTGAAGTTAGATCTTCAGCAAAATCATCATTGATCTGCACAACTGGCGCATTCACACAAGCACCTAAACATTCAACTTCTTTAAAAGTAAACAAACCATCCGCAGTGGTTTGATCCATTTCTATACCAAATTTTTCTTCACAATCTTTAATTATTTTGTCAATACCGCGTAACATGCATGGCGTGGTTTTGCAAAATTGCAGAAGATATTTTCCAACTGGTTTTAAGTTATACATCGTGTAAAAACTCGCCACTTCATAAACCTTAATTTCTGGCAATTCTAAAATTTCGGCGATTTCGGCAATAACATCTTTTGAAACCCAATTTTCATTTTGTCTTTGCGCTAAATCAAGAAGCGGCATTACTGCTGATTTTTTTCTGTCACTTGGATATTTTGACAAAATTGTTGCGACTTTTTTTTGATTTTCTTCGTTGAATTTGAAGGTCATTTTTATACCAAATCTAAATTAATATCTTTCGCGCTAAAATTATTTAATATTTTTCCAAACCGCTTTTTTTGCTGCGATTAAAATTACAAATAAAATTCCTAGGAAAATCATAGTTCGAATTCCCATTTTTTTGCGATGCTCAGTTTCAGGCTCCGCTGCCCATTGTAAAAAATTTACCGCATCAATTGCCATCTGTTCTTTTGTTGCATAAGTTCCATCTTTATAATCAACTTGCCCATCATCAGCAATTGGTGCTGGCATTGAGATCTGACGACCTTCAAAATATGGATTATAATTTTTTCCTTCATTCATAACAAAACCATCTGGAGCATCTTTATAACCAGTTAGTAATGAATAAACATAATTTGCGCCATCATGACGAGCTTTTACAATTAAAGATAAATCAGGTGGATAAGCACCTCCATTAGCAGAACGTGCAGCTTGCTCGTTAGCGTAAGGCCCAACAAATCTATCAGAAGGTAACCCCGCTCTTTCAAACATTTCACCTTCATCATTTGGTCCATCAGTTACTAAATATTCGCTAGCAATTTGTTTTACTTCATCTTCCGAAAAACCAATTTCTTGCAAGTTACGATAAGATACCAATTTCAAACTATGACAAGCCGAACAAACTTCTTTATAAACTTGGTATCCACGCTGAACAGAAGCACGATCAAAACGGCCAAAAATGCTGTCAAATTCCCATTTCATCTGCTTTGGATGAAGAGCTGCGCTGCTCATAACATCATCGTGATTTGATGAATTTGCAAAAAGAGTATTTGGCAAAAGAAACAGAATTAGAAAAAGTTTTTTCATTATTATTTTCTTAAAATTTGTAAAATTTTTTTGCGAAATCAACAACCCTACCGTCAGAAATTTTGACGCCTTCTTTAGTTAAAATCGCAATTTTTTTATCCAATCCAAAAGCATATCCTCCCAATCCTCCATCACTTCTAACCACACGATGACAAGGAACTTGTGGAGCATTTGGATTTGCACCAACAATTTGCCCAACTGCTCGGTAACCTTTTGTTTTTAATTTCTTCGCTAACTCTTTATAAGTTGTGACCTTTCCTTGCGGAATTTCACATAATAAATCGTAAAGCTTTTGCGAATTAATGGCCATGTTTGCTATTAAAATGCTCATCAATTGATTCTGGCAAAGGTAAAGTTTTTTCAAACTTTGGCAATTGCGGCATAATAATTAAAAAGTAGGCATAATAATAAAAAGTTGCCAAACGAGAAGCCCAGATATACCAACCCTCAGCTGGAGATTTTCCTAACCAACCCAAAAACACAAAATTCAAAACAAATATCCAAAAGAATTTTTGAAATAATGGACGATAAGCTCCAGATTTGATTGGTGAGCGATCTAAGAATGGCAAAACAAAAAGCATAGCGATTGCACCAAACATCATCAAAACTCCACCCAATTTATCAGGAATTGCGCGAAGAATTGCATAAAATGGCAAGAAATACCATTCAGGCACAATATGAGCTGGAGTTACCATTGGATTAGCTGGAATGTAGTTATCGGGATGACCCAAAGCGTTTGGATAGAAAAATAAGAAATAGCCAAAAACCAAGAAAAAACCCACAAACCCAACCATATCTTTAATTGTGAAATATGGGTGGAATGGAATTGAATCTTTTTTTGATTTCATTTCAACGCCAGCAGGATTGTTTGAGCCAACGGTATGTAAGGCAACCAAGTGCAAAAGCACAATTCCAACAATTACAAAAGGTAGTAAAAAGTGCAGAGAAAAGAAGCGATTTAAAGTTGGATTATCAACTGAAAAACCACCCCAAAGCCAAGTAACAATTGATTCTCCAACAACAGGAATTGCAGAAAACAAGTTAGTGATAACTGTTGCGCCCCAAAAACTCATTTGTCCCCAAGGTAAAACATAACCCATGAAGGCAGTTGCCATAGTTAACAAGAAAATCACAATTCCAACCCACCATAAAATTTCACGCGGAGCTTTGTATGAACCATAATAAAGACCTCGAGCCATGTGCGCGTAAAGGGCTACAAAAAACATTGAAGCTCCAACCGCGTGAATGTAGCGAATTAACCAGCCATAATTAACATCACGCATTATGTGCTCAACTGAATCAAAAGCCATTTTTGTGTTTGCAACATAATGCATTGACAAAAACAAGCCGCTTAAAATTTGCACAACCAAAGCAATTCCTGCAATTGATCCAAAGCTCCACCAATAACTTAAGTTCTTTGGATAAGGATGTTTGAAAAGCGTATTTTCAATTGTATCAATAATTGGCAAACGATCGTTGATCCATTTAGCAATTTTTGATTTTTCGGTAAGGCTTTTTTCGAAGTCGTTTTGAATGTGATTAGACATATTTAACCGATTTTAATTTTTGTGTCAGAGACAAATTCGTAAGGAGGAATTTCTAAATTTTTTGGTGCTGGACCTTTTCTAATGCGCGCCGAAGAATCATATTGCGAACCGTGGCAAGGGCAAAACCATCCCTTATATTCGCCTTGTCCTGCAATTGGAATGCAACCCAAATGTGTGCAAATTTCAATTGTTACTAGCCATTCTTCTTTTCCTAGCTTTACGCGATCAGAATCTTTTTGTGGGTCGCGCAATTCAGATAAATCAACCGCAGCGGCTTCTTCGATTTCTTCTTTTGTGCGTCTTCTAATTGAAACTGGCTTTCCACGCCACATTACTTTTTTTGCTTCACCAGATTTAATGTTTGAAATATCCACTTCAGTTGAAGCAAGGGCTGCAACATCTTTTGCTGGGTTCATACTATCAACAAATGGTAAAATGGCGCACGCAGCACCAATACCAGCAGCACCGTAAGCCGTTGTTGTTAATAATTTTCTACGACCCTTGTCTTTTAGAGAAGGAGATTTTTCTGACATAATTTTTTGCAAAAAATAAGGAAATTCTTAAAATATAAGGAAAAAAGAGTCGCGTTTTTTATTCGCCTCAACCAAATTTATCAACTCTAAAAAAATAAAAAATATCTTAAACTATGACAATTCTAAAAATTAAGAAACTTGAAAACCTAGACGAACTACCATTGCCAAAATATGAAACCTCTGGAAGCGCAGGAATGGACTTAATTGCAGCAATTGATAAAACAATAACTTTAAAACCCGGTGAAATAAAATTGGTAAAAACAGGAATTGCAATTGCCTTAGAAAAAGGCTTTGAAGCACAAGTTCGTCCACGTTCTGGCTTAGCTTTAAAAAACGGAATTACCGTTTTAAATTCTCCAGGAACAATTGATTCAGACTATCGCGGTGAAATTTGCGTGATTTTAGTTAATCATTCTCAAGTTGATTTCACAATCACCCGCGGCATGAGAATCGCCCAAATCGTAATCGCCAAACACGAACAAGCCGAAATTGTTGAAGTTGAGAATTTAGACGAAACCGCGCGCGGAAGCGGTGGATTTGGATCAACTGGGCTTAAAGCGTAAAAAAAACGTGCTAAAC
>CAYWVI010000042.1:11167-11628 GCA_964461905.1 uncultured Rhizobium sp.
AAACGCACGTTTTTAGCTTTAAGCGGGCGAGGCTACGCCTCCGCCCCGGCGCGAGTCGTCTTCGAAGCGAAGCAAGAAAAGCGACGAAGCGTGCTACGGAAAAAATTTATGCCTTTAGTCAAATCCAAAAGACAAAGAGAATAAACAATAAATTTCACCACACCTAAACTCTCTGGATCCCCGCCTGCGCGGGGATGGCCGCCTTAACCACCACACTTTCAACGTCTTCCCTGCGCAGGCGGGGATCCAGATTTAGTTTACCAAAAAACGAGATTAAAAAAATAAAATGCCTTTGTCTGAAAACCAAAAACAACGCTACTTACGCAACACAATTCTTCCCGAAATTGGTGAAGAAGGTCAGAAAAAATTATTGTGCGCGAGGGTTTTGGTTGTTGGTGCGGGCGGGCTTGGCTCTCCGGTTTTGCTTTATTTAGCGGCGGCTGGAGTTGGAAATATTGGGG
>CAYWVI010000043.1:0-10486 GCA_964461905.1 uncultured Rhizobium sp.
GTTGTTGGGGGCTGGGGGGGGGTGTGGGTGACCTCGAGTCAAATAATTTACCCAAGATTCTTTTCAAAAATCATTGGACAAATTGTCCCACTTCACTTGCTGAAATTGAAAAATTATTCCGCAGAAAGATTAATAACTTCACCAATATCAATAAATTTTTTAATCATTCATGAAAATTTCTAAAAAATATTTTGCCGTTATTTTTCTGTTTTTAGCAGCATTTTCAATTACTCAAAATGCCTTGGCTTGCGCTTGCGGCTGCGGAGTTTTAAATGTTGGAACCAGCTCATTAATTCCAAATTGCGAAGGTGGAATTGCTTTTATGCAATATGATTACATGTCGCAAACTCGCAATTGGAGCGGCGCAAATAAATCTAGCGGACATAATCACGACAAAAGAATTGAAACCCAAACCGTCACTGCTGGCGCGCAATATATGTTTAACCGCGATTGGGGTGCTGCGGTTCGCGTTCCTTATGTGACGCGCTTCGTTGCCAATGAAACTCATCACAACGGAACAATTTACACCCGCCATTCAGACATTGGCGACATTCGACTTAACGGAATTTATTCAGGATTATTCGACGATATGTCAACAGGCATTACCTTTGGTTTAAAACTACCAACAGGTCAAACCAACGCCAACACAATTGAACGCAATCAACAAATTGGAACTGGCTCAACAGATTCAATTTTGGGTGCCTATCACATGGGAAATTTTGGCAAAAGCAAAGCTGGATATTTCATGCAAACCTCTTGGGAAAGACCATTTATCAGACATCAAGGATTTACTCCCGGCAGCGAAATTTCTGGCGCAACTGGCGTTTATTACAACCTTGGACAGTTTAGCGAAATCAAAAGAATTGCTCCAATTTTGCAATTTACCGCTGCTAAAAAAACTCAAGATTCTGGCTGGGCAGATCCTCATCACAACCCAAACACTGGCTACAGCATGATGTTTTTTAACCCAGGAATTGAGTTGACGGTAGATAAATTCAAAATTTACGCTGACGTTGGCTTTCCAGTTTATCGCCGCGTAAATGGCAACCAACTTGTGCCACAAAATACTTACAAGGTGATTTTGGGGTATAATTTTTAGCTTCTTTTTTCAAATTTGTACCGAGAGCTGGACTGGGTTTGTAACCCAGTCCAAATGTTCATTTTGTTAAGTTATATCTAACTTAGATCTGCCAAATTTGTTTGTTTTTACATGAACGTGAGAACGGGGTTACAAACCCCGTCCTGCTATAGTGATTTTGGGGTATAATTTTTAGCTAACAAATTCTATAGCATACTAAGCCAATCAAAATAATAATTTCTTTGATTGGCATTATCATGCTCTCCAAGCCTTCTCACAACTAATCTTTTTTTAACTAAATCATTCTTATTAGTTAGGCTTGGATTTGGGTTAACTCTTCTGTGAAGACCTTCTTCATTATTCCAAATTGTTAAATCTCCACCCATAATCGACACCTTATAAGGCTCAATATCTTGCAAAGCTTTGCAAATAAATCCTACAGCCTCTTGAAATTTTGGATCAAAGCTACTTCTAAAAGAACCATATTCAGCAAAACATATTTTTCCTTTTTCATCTAAAATTTTGGCTTGAGGCTCTAAATAGTCCTCAGATATTTCTTCCACATAACAATAATTTCTTAGGCTTTCCAATAGATCAGCTTTTTCATGTTTATAAAAATATTCTATTATTTTTTGAGAAGGAATAAACTGCGTTTGAGCTTCTTTACTACCAACAATTCCAAGCAAAGAAATTCTTGGCATGATCTCTCCTTTTCTCCAACTATCATTATGCCAGCCAAGATCAACACTTGAACGATAATTTCCAATTTTATCTTCTGAATCCTTGGTTGCAAAAATACATCCCGTTACAACTCCTTGCAAAAAATCATCCGATTTAAACCCTAAGAGATGAGAATAAGCGGCAGATGAAGCTTCGGCCAATCTAATTGTTTTTAATAAATTTTTATTGCTATTCATCTGAGGAACATCAGTTGGTATTTCTTTCTCAGAAATATTTGGAACCTTAATTCCCGAGGCTAAAATTAAGAAGGGATTCATCTGTTTTGCCTCTTCCAACGCATCTAAAAATCTTGGATCATTCTTAAGAATTACATCCTCCAATTCTTTGCTACACTGGTAAAATTCTTTTTGACTAAACGGCTTAAAATTGCCATTCAATCCTTTATAGTAAGATTCCGACCTATGATAAAACTCTTCTGCAATATTTTTAGGAACTCTTATTTCTAAAAAATTCTCATCTATTTCTTTTAAAGCAGAGCTAAATTTTCTTCCCTGATTAAGAAGCAAAGAACTAGAACGAAAAAAAGTTGATGGTCGCATAATTATTTGTTTTTTGATTTAAGAAAATTTTTAACCCTTATTTTTCTTAGCTTATCTTCTAAAATAAATTAAAATTAAATCTTAGATATCAAACCTTCTAATTCTTCTAACGCCCTCGCCGAATAAGCCTCTTTACGATCTGCCTTCTTCACCTTCTCCGCTAAAGGCTCAAACAAACCAAAATTCACATTCATTGGCTGAAATAAATTCTTCTCTTCATGACCCAAAGTAATGTGATTTAAAAGCGCGCCAATTGCGGTTTTCGCACTCGGTCTTGTCGCCACTTTTCCTTCTAATTCTGCACTTAAAAACATTCCCGAAATCAAACCCATCGCTGCCGACTCAACGTAGCCTTCAACTCCCGTCACCTGCCCTGCAAATGAAATGTTGGGTGATTTTTTGAAACGCAAATATTCATCCAAAAGTTTTGGTGAGTTAATAAATGTGTTGCGATGAATGCCGCCAAAGCGCGCAAATTCTGCGTTTTCCAGCCCGGGAATTTTTCTAAAAATGCGTTGCTGATCGCCATATTTCATTTTGGTTTGAAAACCAACAATGTTGTAAAGCGTGCCAATTTTATTGTCTTGGCGCAGTTGAATTACGGCGTAGCACTTTCCGGGGCGATTCTTAAAAAATTTCTCCGCATCATTTTCAGGAATTGGAAAATGCGGATTCGTTAAACCAATTGGTTTCATTGGTCCAAAACGCAAAGTCTCCACGCCGCGCTCTGCCATCACTTCAATTGGCAAACAGCCGTCAAAATAAGGTGTGTCCTTTTCCCATTCTTTAAATTCGGTTTTTTCTGCCGCCAAAAGATCTGCAATAAATTCTAAATATTGTTCTTTGCTTAACGGACAATTGATGTAGTCGCTACCATCGCCTTTGTCGTAGCGCGACTGAAACCAAGCTTTGGTAAAATCAATCGATTCTTTGTAAACAATCGGCGCAATTGCATCGAAAAACGCTAAATGCTCTTCGCCGCTATGTTTTAAAATTGACTGACTAAGCCCGTCAGAAGTGAGCGGACCAGTTGCAACCAGCCATTTTTCTTCAGAATCAACTGGCAATTTTGAAATTTCTTGGCGCGAGATTTTTACTTTTTTTGTCGCCAAAAGTTCGTTTTCAATGAATTTCGAAAAACCCTCGCGATCCACCGCCAAAGCCGAACCAGCCGGAATTTTATTAGCATCCGCCGAGCGCATTATTAAAGAATTCAGCAAACGCATTTCTTGGTGAAGCAAGCCAACAGCAGTATGTACATCGTCACTACGCAAAGAATTTGAACAAACCAACTCCGCAAAATGATCAGTGCGATGCGCAAAAGTTTTGCGCTCCTGCGAACGCATCTCAAAAATCTCCACTTCAATTCCCCGAGAAGCCAACTGCCAAGCCGCTTCTGATCCGGCAAGACCCGCGCCGATGATGTTTACTTTTTTCATCAATTCCCCCGCACAATAATGCATTTTTTTCTCAACAAAAAATTCCCCGATTTCTCTTTTTCAATCGCCGTAATGCTAGTAATGCCGCCATTTCTGCGCGCCGCATCAATTGTAAAATCAACATCCGAAGTCCAAAACCGAAGATCACTAGTAAAATAACAAGCCCGCCCTTCGCGAGTAGCTTCCCGAATATTTGTGACTGGTAAGTTGTATTGACCGAGAGATTCGCGGTAAGATGAGCATCCAGATAGAAAAATTAACAACAGATTAACTAAAATTATTCTTTTCATATTTTTATTTTTTGTAATTTTTCTGATGACCGTTTGGTCTGGTTTACAAACCCAGAGCAGATTAGTTTTAGTATTTCAAAACTTTTTTAAAAACAAAAAAACTGCTGATAAATTAAATTTATCAGCAGTTTTAAGTTCTAATTAATTTTAGAAATTTAATCTTATTTTTTATAAGGATAAACCGTACCTTCCAGTCTTGTAGTATATACAGTTCCAACAAATCCGTAGGTCCATGACTCTGTTATTCTAATATTAGTTAAATAGTCATTACCAGCTTGAGCACGAAGAATTTGATATGCTCGTTCTTGCCGGTCATTTATATTTATTGGTATAAGTAATAGTAGTTGAAATCCACTAGCTGTAGCAGAAATCTCTCTGCCTCTTGTAAAGTCAACAGTGCTGCTGTTGATTTTTTTGCTAGAATCTCCAAATTGAATTGGAACCCCAGAACATGAAGAAATAATCAGACACGCTAAGATAGCTAATCCAGAAATAGTTTTATTGAATACTTTCATTATTTTACCTCCTTAATTGCTTCACCAGAAATTGTGACTTTTCTAGCGGTACCTATTACCCACCAATACCAATCTTCCTTGTAGGTAATATCAGTCAAAGAAGTTGCGCCAGGAGCCTTCATTAGAGCGTCTACATAAGCTCTTTGAGTACGAGAATTTAACCCCATTGGAATTACATAATACGCTGTAGAAATAACTCCGTTCGACCCAGTCGCTGTTCCAGTTACTTTACCTAGCTTTTCGTACTTATTAGGCGGAGTAGTGTATAGGGTTTGGGTATTAGAAGAACAACCAACTAGAGTTGATAATCCTATAATTGCAAACAAAATAACTTTGAGATTTTTTTGGTATAGAACCATTTTAATGATGATAAAGTTTTAATAAGGATAAAAGAATCAACTAAGATTTAGCTGATGCCTAAATTTTTATAACATATTTATTAATCATTCAACCAATTTTCAGCAAAACCAGCCATAAGATAATACACCTCTCACATCCAATTCAACAAACGTTTTGTGTTATTAGATTCTTTGGTTGTTTTAGACTTAAAGAAATGTGAAATTGCTATAATCTAGCCAAACCAACCTAAATCAAATCAAACAAACTCTTAATCGTTGTCGGAACAAACGACGAAACTTTGCTCGTTTCAAATTTCGCTTCTTTGTCGCCTTTGTTTTTTGTGTATTCGTAGCGAATGCCAAATAATCCTCCGCCTTCGCCGCCCGTTAAAAGCCCAACCACGCTTCCAAGCACTGGGATTTTTCCAATTCCAAACAAATTATTAATAATGAAACCCGGAACAATCATGCCTTTGATTGCGTAAACATCGTTTTTCATGTCGATTTTTCCTTTGGCGGTAACGCCGATTTTGTAATTATTGGCAACCAAAGATTCTAAATCAATCACACCATTTTTCGCGCTAAATTCTATTTTTACTGAATCGAAAGTTGTTTTATTTTGTGAGAAAATTTTGTCTTTAATTGTTGAAAATAAATCATCTTTGGCGAGGCGTTTTACTGTAGAATTTTCGTAAAATGTGATGTCTTTATTTGTAGAAATAACTCCCTGTAAAATCTGATTTTTGCCGTCAATTTTATTAGTTAATTTTAGCTCCGCATCGCCACCAGAAATTGTGTTTGAAAAACCAAAAGCTTCTGCCAAATAGCCAATATCTTTAATTTCACCTTCAATTGTAACTAGTTTTGAACTAGCATCTTCTTTGCTTGAAATATCAACTAGTCTATTTTCTCCAACATTTGCTTTCACAACTATATTATCACAAAAATAACCATCGCAGGCAAGTGACATATAAAAACTTTTGAAAGATTTATTCTGCGCCAAAGCAACATTTCCTAAAATAATTTTAATATCTCTTTTAGAAAAATTATTATCATTTGAAGATCCAACAAAAAATTTCTGATCAATTAAAGAACTAAGATTAATTCTTTTTCCCATTAGAGAAATTTTTTGGCGTGAGTATTTTTTATTAGCCAAGTAAGATAAACTATAATCATTCTTACCAAAATCATCATTAACCACGTTAGCAGAAATTAGATAAAATGGCGAAATTTCAAAACCAAATTCGGCAGAAATTTTTGCTAAATTCTTACCGTCATTTTTAACTAATCCTAAATTCTTAATTAGAATCTTTTTTGGATCTTTAACAGAAATATCAAAAGATAAGCTCGACTCAACTCCTAGTTTTTTTTCAATATCAAAAATATCAAAATTAACTTCTGCAGAAGTTAATTGAACTTTTGTTGCAAAGTCATTGCTGGCGATATTTTTCTTACATTCAATTTCTAAATCACCTTTTAAATAGTTATTATTTAAACCAAAAATCTGAGATTTAACCATTAAATAAACATCTTTAAGAACGCTATTTTTCTCACCAATTGGCAATTGAATATCAAACTCAGTTTGAGAATTTCCATTCAAATGTTTTTCAATCCAAGCCACAAAATCAGATGATTTATGATCAACATGCTTTAAAGAATCAGAGGCATGTCCCATAGATTTTCCTCTGATTTTTAAAATAATTTTTTTTGCAGAAAAATCGTCTATTTCAACAACGCCTTCAGATATTTTACTATTTAAAACATCGCCAGAAGTTAGATTGATTTTCATATTATTTTTCGTGAAAGAAGCCACACCATCAATTGCTTTAATTGATGGAAATGATTCGTCGTAATTGAGATTTGCTTTAGAAAATTTTATTTCGGCATCAATTTCTTTTAGCGTCCTTTCACCATCTTCTTTTTTTAGAGAAATTTTTGTTTGTGCATTTTCTATTTTTCCATCTTTAATATGCTCTATCACCCAACTACGAACATCTGATTGATTTAGAAATAGCGGCCAAAGATTTTTTAGCTCATTAATTGGCGTGTTTTCTAAATTTATATTCCAATCAACTTGATTATTTAGATCATCTTTAACATTAGAAAAAAGAGCCTCTATCTTTAAGAGCGGTGCTGAACTTTTATTAATTAAATTTTTCTTCTCACCTGCAAGATAAGATTTTGCGTCTGTTATTGCCAACTCGCCAGAGTTATGATTGTATTTACCACTTAACAAAAAATCTGAAAAATAAACCTTATTTGGCAAAAACTCTAAATAATGAAAATCACCACCAGCTGAAAAAATTTTAAATGAAATATCATCTAATTTTTGATTATTAATTTCAAAATCAGCCTCTGCCTTTACGCTAGCATTTATGTTTTTTAAGTTTGCTAAACACGGATGAATATTGGCAACAGAATCAACCACAAAATTATCTAAACTCACACCACATTTTGTACCATCGAGTCCCGACATTTTAC
Organism: uncultured Rhizobium sp.; assembly: GCA_964461905.1. Taxonomy (GTDB): domain Bacteria; phylum Pseudomonadota; class Alphaproteobacteria; order Rickettsiales; family UBA1997; genus UBA2645. The sequence continues at coordinate 7,422 of CAYWVI010000043.1, forward strand.
ATGATATTTTTAAATCAACATCTTCCTCATTTTGGTTAAAATTCACTTTGTTATTTGAAGAAACCAAAAGTGATAAACCATCAAATCCAACTTTTATCTGAGATTTTTTTACTAAAATTTCTGTGGTTAATTTTTTGTCTTTAACAAAAAGAACTGCATTTTCAATTTCAAAACTATTTGTGGGAATATCTCCACTTCGAATTAAAGATAATATTTTAATGAAAGGATTGATTACATCTTCATTTTCTTCCAGCGTGACTGAAGTTTGCAATTTATGAATGTCATCAATTGTGACTGTTGGATTTATAATTTTAACTGTGCTTGGCTTAAAACGCAGTAAAAACATCCTCCACAATGGAAATTCTGACTCAATTTTTGGTAAGAAAAAAGACTGCTTTTCACCTTCTGGCATTAAATATAAAATTTTAACACCATTGATAGAAACTTTAAGAGAGCCATATTTAGTAAAGCTAATTAAGCTCTCATCAACAACAATATCTCTACCTAATTTTTCTTTTAAAACTTTTTCTATTTTTTTTGTGACTGAAGGAATTTCTGTTGGATTAACTGAAACCAATACCAAAAAATATCCCAAAAACAAAAATGAAATAACCAAAATCGAAAGAACAACTTTATAAAAAAGAGGTATTTTACGTTTCTTTTTACGCTGTTTTTTTACTTCAAAATCAGATTCTTCTTTTTGTTTTTTAGGTGTTTTTTTGGCATTCATTACTTAATCAATCTGTAAGAAGGAATTGTTAGAACGGCAGTATCTTCTTTATCTAAAACAACCTCAAAACGACAATTTTGTTTATCAAGAATTTTGCCAATTTGAGAAGAATCAACTGTTGCAGATAAGTTAGGTTTTTGTGCTTTTGATTTCAGATAAAAAATTATCACCATTTGATCCAAATGATCGCTCATTATTGAAACTCTAACTAAGCCTTCAGAATCAGTTTTAAATATTCCTGCAAAAATCTTGCGGAAGGCATCAAGCAAAACCAATTTATCAATTTTTATCTTTGGAGTAGTAGATTCTTCAAAAGGACGTTCGAAAGTAATTTTGCTTCTGAATTTTTCACTTAATCCAGCAATAAATTCGTCAACAAATTTTGAAATAGAAAAGATCTCTTCATCAGCATTTAATCTTTGTCCAATAACCGCTTGATCTAAAGAATTATTAATTGCGCTGCGCAACTTTAAAGCATTTAGATAAATTTTATCTAACTCTTCAACATAACGACGATGCGGAAATGGACCATAAGGCTCTTCTTTTAAAACAGCAGAAACCTGACTAATAACATCCAAATAAGAAAAAAGTTCATTTGGTAAAATTGTTGCCACCTGACTTTTTAAATTTCCAATGCTGCGATCATGACTTTGCTGCACTTTAATTGCGTTCTCAGTTTTTTCTCTGACCTTTGCGATCATCAAATCAAAATCAATTGGCTTAATTAGATAGTCATTTGCTGAAGAATTGACACCTTTTAGTACATTTTCTTTTTGCCCCAAAGCACTTAAAAAAATGAATGGAACTGTGTTGTTACGAACATTTTTACTGCCACGAATTAACTCAAGCAAACCATAACCATCAAGTTCTGGCATCATAATATCAGAAATAACCAAATCTGGTTTATTCTGTAAAAAACTTTCAAAAGCGAGCTTACCATTTGCTGCTTCAAAAACTTCAAAACCTTCATCACGAAGAATGTCGGCGATATTTTCGCGAATATCTTGTTCATCTTCGGCACAAAGTATTCTTGCTTTTCTTACTTCTGACATTTTTTTAAAAAATTTAAGTTAAGATTTTTGACCCTTCAAAATTTCGTAAAATTTCGTTCACAACATCATCATTAATTTCACTTCCATTGCTTACAATAGGATTTTTTGTTTCTTCTACTGACAATAAAATTTGCTGCAAATTTGGAAGAGCTACAACGTGACAAATTCTGACAAGCAACATTTCAAAAGCCATTTTTTGAGATGAAGAAAAATTAATTTCTGCAACTGATTTTGAAAAAATTTGCCAAATTCTAGTCAAAACAGAAAGAGAAATTTTTTGTGAAATTTCATAAATTTTATCTGCTTGCGATTTTGAATATCCATCAAGTTTATAATTTGGAATCAATTTAGCGGAAGTAACTTTGTGATTTATTTCCATTAAATCTGCCAACAATTGAGAAACATCTGAAGAGTAAGAATAAAACTCCAAAAAAACTTTTGATGACAATAAAAAATCACCAGAAAGCAAGGCTTCAAACAAAGCAATAACTTGGTTTTTATTGCCAATTCCCAGCATTTTTTCAACCAATTCTGCTGGCAGTAATTTTTGATGATTATTATTGGCAAGAGCTTGATCTAAAAGAGAAAGAGAATCACGAACTGATCCTTCAGACATTTTGGCGATTAGCTCTAAAGCATGTTCTTCGGCTTCTAATTCTTCTTTTGTTAAAATGTTTTTTAAGTGATTTGCAATTTCTATTTCATCTAAACGACGCAAATCAAAACGCTGACAACGCGATAAAATTGTGATTGGAACTTTTTTAATTTCGGTAGTAGCAAAAATAAATTTTACGTGAGCTGGTGGCTCTTCAAGAGTTTTAAGCAAAGCGTTAAATGCGCTGTTGCTGAGCATGTGAACTTCGTCGATAATGTAGATTTTATAAGCCGCCATCACTGGTGCGTAGGCAATTGAATCGATAATTTCGCGGATGTCGTCAACCCCAGTTCTGCTTGCTGCGTCAATTTCGATTACATCTTGATGTTTTGAAGCGGCAATCATTTTACAATTATCACAAGCTCCGCAAGCTGTTGTTTTTTCTGATTCTAGCTTATTTTCACAATTGATTGTTTTAGCAATAATACGTGCAGTTGTGGTTTTTCCAACGCCTCTGATTCCAGTTAAAATATACGCGTGATGCAGACGGTTATTTTTGATCGCGTTACTTAAAGTTGTAACCAAAACATCTTGTCCAACAAGCTCATTAAAATTCTGCGGACGATATTTTCTGGCTAAAACTAGATAAGAATTTTGCGACATTAAAAAGGAGGGAATTTTTTACAAA
>CAYWVI010000044.1:0-9984 GCA_964461905.1 uncultured Rhizobium sp.
AAAATTTGATATTGACTATCGTTTTCTTATGATAATTATTCTCACTATCAAATTAAAAAATTCTAAAAAATGCTTATTTCAGGTTACAAAAAATCACATATTTTAGCTTTTACGGCCGCAGCTTTTGTGCATGGAGCAATTGCTGGTTGGTCTTTGCTTCCTTCAAAACCAACCGTTATTAATCAGCAAGCAATTCAAGTAAGTTTTGTTGCGCCTTCGCAAGAAAAAAAGAGCAGCGAATCAGCCAATAAAAAAATTGCTCTTAATGTTGAGCGTGAAAATGCAATTAAACAAAAACAGCAAAATAAAACTGAAATTGCTGAAAACAAAACTGACAAAAACTCACAAAATCAAAAACAAACTTCAGGACGCGAAGACCCAAATGCAATTGCAACCAAAGCTGCTGAAAGTGAGCCAGTATTTAATGCTAATTATTTAAACAACCCAGCACCTTATTATCCGCAATCAGCAAAACGCAAAGGTATTCAAGGAAAAGTATTATTATCGGTTGTGGTAAAAGTTGATGGAACGCCATCTTTGGTTCAGGTTTCGCGCTCAAGTGGCTCAAGTGAGTTAGACGAAGCGGCTCTTGATGCGGTTAAACAATGGAAATTTATTCCAGCAAAAAGCAGAGGTCAGTTTGTTGAGGCTTCTGTGATTGTTCCTGTTGAATTTAAAATAGTTTAAAAAATGGACTTAGCTCACGTTTTTGTTGAAGGAAATGCGGTTTTAATAGCGGTATTTTTGCTGCTAATTGGTATGTCTTTTGTTAGTTGGTATATTATTTTTTGGAAAAGCATGACTTTGCGTCGCGAATATTTGGCGTATAAAAAATTTCATGATGAGCACATTAAAATTCAGAATTGGCCTGCGCAAAAAGGTTTTGGAGAAGTTTTGGGTTTAACCAATTTTTTGCTTAAAGAAGTGAAAAATCTTGAGAAAATTTTGCCGCAATATCAATCGCATGACGCTAAAAAAGAAATTCTTACAATGCATTTATTGCAAGTTTTAGATGAAGTTCGCTCTTGGCTTGATAAGGGTTTAACCATTCTTGCTTCAATTGGATCTTCGGCTCCTTTTATTGGTTTGTTTGGAACGGTTTGGGGAATTTATGGTGCGTTGCAAAATATTTCGGCGCAAGGAAATGCTGGTCTTTCTAATGTTGCGGGTCCAATGGGTGAGGCTTTGGTGGCAACTGCAATTGGCTTGTTTGCGGCAATTCCTGCGGTTTTGGCTTACAATACATTTGTGCGTTTGAATCGTTTATTGGTGCAAAATTTGCGCCATGTTGCTGAGCAATTAACAGTCTATTTATCAAACGATGCAAAGTAACTTTGAAAGAGAAGAGCTTCAGGCACCGCTTTCTGAAATTAACATGACGCCTTTGGTGGATGTGATGTTGGTTTTGTTAGTCATTTTCTTGGTAACTGCGCCAATGTTAAATAGTGCAATTAAGCTTGATTTGCCGGCAGAAAGTGCGGCGCAAATTTCTGAAGAAAAGGCAGTAAATATTTCGGTTAATCGCGATGGTAAATATTTTTTAAATGATGAAGAAATTTCAGCGAGCGCGCTTGATGAGCAGCTAAAAATTTTGGCAAAAGAAAATCCAAAACAGCAAATTCATTTGCGAGCAGATGTTAGTGTGAATTATGGCAAAGTTAGCCACGTTTTAGCAGAATTGCAGCGGGTTGGCTTGTCTAATATCGGTTTTATTACCGAGCCGAAGTAAAGAGAATTGTCGCGTAAACCAACTTTTTAGAAAAGTCTGGTTTAGGCAACATTCTAATAAGGATCAGGTTTTTAAGAAGGATCAATAACTTAAAATATCTCTAAAAAATGTCAGAAAATTTTGTGCCTTTGGCAAAAAAAACAGCTAATAGAAATTTAGCTAAACTTCTTACCACAACTGTAATTATTGGTCTTGCAATGTCGCCTTCGGTTTCTTTTGCAAAAGAGGAAGATGTTACTTTGCCAACTGTGACGGTTGTTGATAGTCGCGATGAAGAAAAATATAACGCTACTGAGTCTAATTATTATAAATTAAATCGCCCCTTGGTTGATACTCCAAGAACAGTAACCACTGTGACTCGTCAATTAATGGATGATCAAGGTGTGACAAAAGTTTCAGATGCTTTGCGCAATGTTCCCGGAATTTCTTTAGCGGCAGGTGAGGGTGGAAATCAGGGTGATAATTTAACAATTCGTGGATTTTCAGCGCGTACAGATTTTTTTGTTGATGGTATGCGTGATTATGGAAGTTATTTTCGTGACGCTTTCAACATTGAATCAATTGATGTGGTGCAAGGTCCATCATCAGTTTTATTTGGTCGCGGTTCAACTGGTGGTGTAATTGCACAAAATTCAAAACAAGCGTTTTTAGGATCTTTAAGATCGGGAACAACCATGATCGGAACAAACGATACAGCGCGTGCAACGGTTGACGTGAATGAAAAAATCACCGCACTTGATGGAGCGGCAATTCGTTTAAACGCAATGGCTCACACCAACAAAGTTTCTGAGCGTGACAGTGCTGCATTTCGTCGTCACGCTTTTGCTCCAACCTTGGCTTTTGGGCTTGGAACCGATACTCGCCTAAATCTTAGCCATTTACATCAAGAAGAAAATAATACTCCTGATTATGGTATTCCATTTTATGCGGGAGAGCCGGTTAAAACAGATCGCAACAATTTTTATGGCTTTAAAAACGATTATCTAAAAACCACTGCCGACATCAGCACGGTTAAATTTGAGCATGATTTATCAAAAGATTTAACTTTCAGAAATCAATCTAGATACGCCCGCTACACACGCGATACTCAAATTACCAACCCAAGCACTTCTAATGGAACCACTGTTTCGCGCGGCATGATTATTAGACAAGGTTTGGATACTTATTTGGGGAATCAATCTGATTTAATTAGCAAATTTGAAACTGCGGGAATTAAGCATGATTTAGTCACTGGTTTTGCGGTTGAGAGCGAATCATCAACGCCAAATAACTTTTCTGCTTCGGGTGGTTCAACAAGTGTAAATAATCCAGCGGATGTTTTATTTAGTGCCTCTAAAAGCTTTAACGGCACTACTAAAACCAAAGTTGATACAATGGGAATTTATGCATTAGACACTTTAAAACTGAGCAAATCGTGGGAATTATCTTTGGGCGCGCGTTACGACAATATGCGCACAAATTATGACAGTCTTGCTTCTAATGGGGTAAGAACAATTTTATCTCAAACAAATAATGTTTTAAGCTACAGCACTGGCGTGGTTTATAAGCCGCAGAAAAATGGCAGCATTTATTTTAATCATGGAACTAGCTTTAGCCCTTCGTCAGAACAACTCTCTCTTTCAACTACTACCGCAAATTTGGATCCTGAAAAAAACATCAGTTACGAAGTTGGAACTAAATGGGATTTGTTCAAAAAACGTTTAACTGCAAATGCTGCAATTTATCGAGTTGAAAAAGAAAATGCGCGAGAAACGGTTAATGAAGTTGGGGTTCTTTCGGGAAGTCAGAAAGTTGTTGGGTTTTTGCTACAAGTTAGTGGCAAAATCACTGAGAAATGGAAAATCATGACAGGTTACAACTACATGGATGGCAAGGTTACTCAATCATTGGTTAGCAATAGTTATAAAAATCGTGCTTTAACCAACACTCCAGAACACACCTTTAACATTTTTACAACTTATGAATTTGATTCAAAGTTTGAAATTGGTGGCGGTGCAAATTTTGTGAGTGAAAGATTTGTTAGCCCAACCGATTCGTCAGGAAGAACTCCAGATCCAGTTACGGGTGGCGTAAGAAATGTGCCAAGCTACATTACATTTAACGCTATGGCTAGATATCCAGTTTCTAAAAATGTTGAGTTGCAGCTTAATGCCAACAATCTGACCAATGAATATTATTTTGATCAAATTCGCGGGAATGTTGCTGCGGTGCCGGGTGAAGGGCGCGTTTTTCTTTTAACAACTAAAGTAAAATTCTAACTCAAATGTTGTTGCAAATTCCTAATGTTTTAACTGCTGCGCAAGTTAAAGAATTTCGTGATATTTTAGATAAAGCTACTTGGGTTGATGGCAAAGTTACTGCTGGTCATCAATCGGCTAAAGCTAAGAACAATTCGCAGCTTCCACAAAATTCTTCTGAGGCAAAAGAATTAGGAGAAAAGATTCTGATCGCACTTGAGCAAAATCCAACATTTATTTCAGCGGCGTTGCCTGCAAAGGTTTTTCCGCCACTTTTCAATAGCTATTCTGGAGGGCAGAACTTCGGCACGCATATCGATAATGCAATTCGCCAAGTTTTGGGAACGCCTTTTCGAATACGCACCGATCTTTCCGTCACCTTATTTCTTTCTGATCCTTTGGAATATGAGGGCGGAGAGTTGGTGGTAGAGGACACTTATGGCATGCATAAAGTAAAACTTCCTGCGGGTCATATTGTTCTCTATCCATCAAGTAGTTTGCATCATGTGACGCCTGTAACAAAAGGCGCAAGAGTTTCGTCATTTTTTTGGGTTCAAAGCATGGTAAGAGATGACGCAAAAAGAACATTATTGTTTGATTTAGATAATTCTATTCAGTCAATTATGCGCGATTTGCCAAACCATGAATCTGAAATTCATTTGACTGGAGTTTATCATAATCTCTTGCGTCGCTGGGCTGAGGTTTAATATCCCTTCGGGATAGGAAAAGCGCGACACGAGTCGCGCCCCGCCTTGCGGGGATCCCCTTCCCGTATGTCAATGGGACATACGGGTAATTTTTGAGTAATATTTGTGAGAAAAATTCTTAAAAAACTGCATCTTTATTTGGCACTTTTTTTGTGCATTCCTCTTGTTTTGCAAGGTTTAAGCGGTTCAATTTTATCATTTCGGGCAGAAATTTCTAATGCGATTTTGCACAATAAATATCAATTGGCTGAAGGCGAAATAAACAGCGAAGAAAATATTATAAATGCTGCAAAAAATGTTGCTGAAACAAATTTAATTCCAGCAGCTTTTAAGATGCCAAAACAAGGAGATTTTGCCAAAGTTCGCTTTGTTAAAGAAGGTGAAAAAAAGCCAGTTTTAGAAGTGATTCTTGATCCAATTTCGTTGCAAATTTTTGAAACCAACAATCCTAAAAATAACTTTTTTCGCTTAGTTAAAAAATTTCACGAAGACCTTTTTATCGAAGGCAAAATTGGCAAAAATATTGTTGGAATTTATGGAATTGTAATGTTGTTCATGTGCTTTAGTGGCTTGGTAATTTGGTGGCCAAAAGCAGGAATGTTAAAGCGCGCACTAACTTTTAAATTTGCGGATACTGGCAAAAAATTTCATCGCGATTTGCACGGCGCAGTTGGATTTTGGTTGTTAATTCCATTTACGGCGGTTTGCGTGACGGGCATCTATTTAATTTATTTTAAAAGCAAAGAAAGCAGCAAATTATGGCACTCAATTCACGACGGAACTGTTGCTGGAATTTATGGCGAGAGCTTGTCTTTTGTGATAGGATTTTTGCCGCTGCTTTTTTCAATTACAGGAATTGCGCTTTGGTGGTTAAAGAAAAAAAGCAGAGCTAATAAAATTTAAAATTAGTTTGGTGTAGCATGCCAAACTCTCAAATTTCTCCTCGAGGCGAAATTTGGAAAAAACATGTCGAGAACCCTTGATAATAAAGGTTTAGAAGCTCATTAAAATTCAGCTAAAAAATTGAAAACCGCATGCTATACCAAACTACAAATCTATAGTCCCTTTTTTATTTTGTCTTTTTGGTAAAAATTAATATTTCTCAAAGCCTTAGTGAATCAGTTCCAATGCGTCACGAAAAAATGAATCGCCTAAAAATTTTTTGCAAAAGCGGATTTGCGACAGTCTCTTTAAAGTTTTTTTAAAATCGTGCGGAAGCAAAACTCTTGAAGGCTTTTTTGTGGTTTTGCAATTAACGTTTTTTCATCCGCTTGTTCAAAAGTGCAGCCGTAAAAATTGCGAGGTTTTATTTGAGAATTTTTTAGCAAATAATCGTAAAAAATTTTCAACTCTTTTAAGCGAGGTTTGTAGTTTTGTTGACTAACCTCCATTGCAAGCAAAGCCAAAATTTTTAAGGCAATTTTTTCATCAGTTTTTTGTAATTTTTTTAGATCAATTAAGCAGTGATTTTTTTGGTTAAATTGCAGAATTTTTTTTGCCTGCTTTAAAAGAATTTTATCAAAAAAATCACGAGTTTTAGAAATTTCATCAGAGGCATTTTTGATTCTTGCGTGAATCACATTTTTTTCTGGAAAAGTTTCAAAGAAATTTCTGATTTTATTGCGCAAAAACTTTTCATCGACATTTGATTCATCTTCAAACCATTTGATTTTTTTGGCTTTTAAAAAAGTTTTTAAATCGTCTTTTGTGCAATCAAGAAGCGGGCGAACAAGTTTAATTTTTTTAAAATCAGAAGTTTCAGAAATTGTAGAAAGTCCGTCTAAACCTGAGCCGCGAAAAAGACGAATTAGAAAATTTTCTGCAACATCGCCCAAATGATGACCTAAAAATAAAAACTTAATTTTTTCTTTTTGGCAAAAGTCATGCAAGGCTTCAAAGCGCAATTCTCGTAAGGTTGCTTCAATATTTTTTTCGGGAATTTTTTTAGAATTAAGAGCAATAATTGAGTGATCAATTTTTTGTTTTTCTAGAATTTTTCCAAGACGCAACGCCTCATCAGACGAAGATGAGCGCATTTTGTGATCAATTGTAACAGCGTAGAGCTTAATTTGTTTTGTTTTGCAAAATTCGTTTAACAGCAAAGTTAAGGCCAAAGAGTCAGCACCTCCAGAAACAGCAACGGCAATTTTTTTTGGCATTTTTTTGCCTAAAAAAAGCTTTTCAATTTTGTTTGAAAAAATATTAATCACGCTTTGATTTTATCTGAATTTTAAAATTTCTTAAATGCTAAAAAATAAACTTATTTTTTTCTTTAGTTTGGCAATGGTTTTTTGCGCGCAAGCTTTTGCTCAAGAAGCTAAACAAAGCCTTTCTTTAGATGATTATATGTCGCAAGTTAAGGGCGAAAACTTAACTTATATTTCTTCTAACGAAAGTGCTGAAGCTTTTGAAAAATTAAAAGCAAAAGCAAAATTAATTACTGGATTTAACTTTTTTGCCACCGTGCAAAATAGTTTTACTGAGCAAAATCAGGCGTTGCAAATCTTTCGTTATACTTCGGTTTATAATCGAAATAATCAGGTTGGAATTTCACAAACTGCAGATTTTGGTTTAACCACTAAGCTTTATTATTCTATTAATCACGTTACTTACAAAGGTTTAAATACCTCTAATTCACCCAATCCATCGCTAGCTTCGTCAAACTATCAAGGAACGCCAGTATTAGAAGTTTCTTTGCCAATTTGGAAAAATCGTTTTGGCTCTTCAACCAGAGCTTCAAAAGATGTGATTTTATATTCCAACGAATATCAAAAATTTACTGCAAAAGCACTTTCTATAAATTCTTTAATTGCCGCTGAGCAAAGTTATTGGAATTTAGTTGCGATGCGTAGAACTGTTGAGATTCAAAAAAGTGCTTTAAAAAGTGCCGAGCAAATTTTGGATTACGTAAGAAAAAAAGAACAAATGAATTTAGGCGAAAAGGGCGATGTGTTGCAAGCCAAAGCACTTCTTGAATCTCGTAAGCTTTCTTTAAAGCAGGCAGAAAATGATGAAAAACTTGCGGCACGTAACTTTAATAAGCAGCGATATATTGATTCTTTCGAGGTTAAAGAAAAATTATCTTCTTTTGAGTTTGCCAAGTTAAAAAATTTTTTAGTGCCAAAAATTAAGGCTAATGATCGTTTTGATATTAAAGCTTTAGAAGCAAATATGAAATTGGCGGTGGCAAATGCCAAAATTGATGAAGAAAACGCCAAGCCAGATTTGAGTGTTTACGGAGCATATTCACAAAATCAGATTAAAAGTGGCGTGAGTGATACTATTTCGGCAATTCCTGATCGCACTGGGCGTTACGCTATGATTGGCATGAAACTTTCGGTGCCGATTAATTTTTACACCACTTCTGAAATTAAATCTGGTGCTCGTCAAAGCGCGTCAGCCGCCAAAACCAACTATCGTCAAAAGGCTTTTGAACAAGAAAATGATTGGCAAAATTTGGTGCAAAATTTAGAGATTTCAAAAGATAATTTAGGTTTGGCACAACAAATTGAATTGGCGCAAAAATTAAAATTAGAAAATGAGCGCAAGCTTTTAAAGCAAGGTCGCACAACAACTTATCAAATTTTGCTTTTCGAACAAGATTATCTGAATTCTCAACTTACAACTATTCAGCTAGCTTACAAAATGTTAGCGTTGATTTCTCAGAAAAAACTTTATGAATAAATCTCAATGATTTTTTAATAAGCAATAATCACAATTCCAGAAGCCCCGCCTCCAGAATTGCCGCCAGCTCCACCACCTCCAGTATTTGGAGTGGCAGTATAACTTCCTGTATTTCTACCAGCTCCACCACCTAAACCGCCCAATCCATTATCAGTTATTCCACCTGCATAATTACCATGATTTCCGCCGCCACCACCACCAGCATAATAAACAGAAGTGCCATCACCATCTATATCAATTGGACAACCATTACCACCATTACCACCAAAACCAACAACCGCATCACCTCCAACTTCACAAGCACCACCACCACCACCACTGAATGAATCAGTGCCAGTTGTTCCTCGATAAGATTTACCACCATTATTTCCTTGACCAGCTATACCAGTTCCGACTGGATTGGATGCACTATTATTTGCCGCACCTCCTCCAGAAGCACCATTTATGGTTGTTGGAGCATACATAACGCCTCTTCCACCTCCGGCGGCAGTTACTGATCCCAGAGTTGATGAAATTGATGAAGGGTTGCCAGTAGTAGAATGTGCAACGGCAGCAGCAACTGTAACTGTATAATTAATTGATGCGCTAAGCCCATAGTTGGTAAGATATATTAAACCACCAGCACCTCCTCCGCCTCCAGCATTACCATCATTAACACCGCCACCACCGCCACCACCGCCAACAATTAAAATGTTAGCTGTTTTTGGTTCTGGACAGTTAAAAACTGTAGATCCAGCAGTAAAAGTATGAATAGTTTTGCCATTTGAAGATGTTACAGATCCACCAGTGCAAGGAATTTTACAATTATTAACAACTGAAGAAAGAGAACCATTGCTACAAGTATAAGTGATGTTTCCTGTATAACCTGCTGCATTACAGTTAAATGAAGTTGAACCAGAATCAACTTTTGTACCATCGTTAATGCCAGACCGACCATTAATTGTACATTTTTGCTTACATAAACCACCGTCATTATTGTAGTCAGTATCACAAACAGAGCATGTGGCTCCTGTATATCCAGTATTACAAGAACATGATCCAGTAATTGCAGAACCGCTGCACGCAGCAAAAGTAAATGGCGTTGAAGAATAACCCCCTCCAGCATCACAGGCTACTTGAGTTACGCCGTGTAAAACAGATGAAATACTTGATCCATTAACTGAAACCAAGCATTGCCCAACACAAGTATCACCAACTGGGTTATAGCCATTTGCAGTATCGCAAGAGCAATTTGCAGATTTGGTAATAGTTCCAGTTCCTGCCGGACAAGAAACCTTGATAGTGCCTGTGTAACCAGACGCTCCACATGTTGCATTCACATTAGTTTGTCCATCAGCAACAGTTGTTGGAGATATAATGCCATTAATCGATAAAGTTGAACAATCCATTGAACAGCCAGAATCAGTAACAATACCAGATGTGCATGAAGAGTTACTAGCAGCATTTCTAAGGTTCTTTCTATTCCATTTTTTTGCCAAATAATCCTCAACACTAATTCTGTCAGAATTTGTCAAAGCCTTGGTAAAAATAGCAATCTCACCGATTTCTCCAGTATAGCCTTTACCTATCGCCAACCTTTCAATATTGCTCAAATGATCCGTCTTAGTTGCATCCTCTCCAGCTAAAA
>CAYWVI010000045.1:0-9314 GCA_964461905.1 uncultured Rhizobium sp.
AAATTAAAGAATGAAATGAACATGTGGACTGGGTTACAAACCCAGTCCAGCGAGGGAACTCAGCAAAAAAGTTTGCGAAGAAAGAATCTCGGCGATTTGTTAGTTTCTTTTGAAAATTTTTTGAATCGCCGCCTGCGCAGAAATGGCTTTGCGTTTAATCACCTAATTTTTCTTTTAAAATTCGACGACGTTCTGCCGCTTCTTCACGTAACTGCTGTTTTTCAGCTTCAACTGCTGCTTTTTCTAACTCTCCAAGAATTTCTATAAATTTTGGCACCCAAATTTCAGCACTTAAATTTGGCTCATCTGCATAAGCTGACATTACTTCTTCCATTGCCGTTAGCGTTATTTCGTTAGCACTAAATATTTTTGCAAATTCTACTAAGTTAGACAAATTCAAAGAAGCAATAATTGCGTCATCTTCATGCTTAAAGAAAAAGTCATGCTCTTCTTCTGTCATCATTTCTAAAATTTCTACCTCATCTTCATTTAATCCAAAAATATCCTTCATACATTGATGCGGATGCTCATTTGGCATGAAAATTTTTGTTGCCAGATTTTTATTTATTTCTGCAGATATTTCACTTTTTGCAACATGCTCAATATCTTTTGTTGCCAAGATTACAGCGCAATTTTTTTGCTTCATACGCTCTAAAAAAGCAGAAATATTTGGTGACAAAACTGGATTATCTAGCAAGTTCCAAGCATCATTCATAACTAATATTGCTGGCGAACCATCAAGTTGAGATTCAAACTGATGCAATAAATAATTTACGATTGGCGTTAATAATGGTTGCTCATCAAAAATTTCTGACAAATCAAAAGCAATTATGTTATCCAACCAACTAATTTCTGTTTCTGCGCCAAAAATATGACCAAGATTTTCACCGTTCCATATTTGCAAGGTTTTGTATATACCTTTTGTCTCCGAAGTATTAAATGCCTCGCAAGCAACCCCAAAATTATTAGCGTTTGAGGTTAAAATACGATCAACAATAGTTGGGATTAAAGCCAATTCTTCTGAAGAAACAATGTCATTCGCAAAGGCTACCAAACTAGCAAAAAACTCATTTAGAAATTTTTTATTTTCATCACTTCTAGCAAGAGAAAGTGGATTTAAGTGCAAAAATTCCAGATTCGCTGAATCCGACACCGACATATCATAATAACTGCCACCCAAAACTTTTATTAAAGCTTTTGCAGAATTGTTAAAATCAAAATAAAAAAGTTTTCCACCAATTCTACGACTTTGCGTTACAAGAAAATTTAATAGCGTTGATTCACTAAATTTTGTGGAACCAAAAATTGCCGTATGTCCTAAATCACCATCATGAAAATTAAAAAAATACGAGGTGTTTAAAATGGTTGGCAAAATAGTAATTGCCGAACCCCATTTGTTTCCAGCAGCAGATCCAGAAGGAAAATTATGCAAAGCTGAAAAGCCTGCCAAACGATTAGTATTAATTACTTTTTGACGACGCAAATAACGGAAATTTGCTGGTAGTTGCGACCAAAAACAATGTTCTAAAAAAATATCTTCTCGAACCACAACAAAACCCAGAGAATTAAATTTCTCAAATGCAACTTTAATATCTTTTTCTAATTGCTCACGAGACTGACTAATCATCATGATTGTGGTTTGTAACTTACCATAATCAATTGGCGAGCCATGTCCACTTTCGATAAAATTTGCAACTCCACTTGCCTGTCTTAAGTCTTCATCACCACTAACCTGCAATATATAATTTTGATATTCTTGCGGTGCGATTTCTTTCTTATTTACCGTAAAATCAAAAGATTGTGTGATAATAAATTCACAAGGTAACTGCAAAATGTGATCCAAAGAACTGGTTGATACTTCGAAATATTCTTTAAGAGACAAAACTCCAGCATAGTTATTGCTACTATCGCCTAAAACCTCTAACTCACGGTTTCCAAAAGCAACTTTATGACTTGATAAATCAATAGAAATATCGTTTGCATCCAATGGATAACGCTCTTCATCAAGATTAGAAATCTTGCCAAAAAATCTCATTGGCTCTGAATATAAAACTCCTTCCCATTCATAAACACCAAGAAGCTTTGCGCCATATTTTTCTGTATCTACAACAATTCCCTGAACAATGTCTGTAAGTTTTTTATGTGCTTTTTTTAAAAATTCTCGATGCAAAGATTTTGTAGCCAGATAAGAAAATGAACGCGCAAAACCTTGGAAATTTTCAATTGAAGTATCCAAACCCTCAACAATTACTGTGATGTAAACTTCATTCACATATTGGTCATCTAGCTTATTTTCTTTTACCCAAGCTTCTTCAAATTCTGTGGCAAAAAATTCTTTTGGCTTAACCTTCAAAGCAATATTTTTTTTGCGACGAATTGTGTTAAACCAAAAGGCAATTTTATTGTCTTGTACGTGCGAAATAATGGTTTCACGCACCGCTTCTCGTAAAGAAACCAACTCAGAAACAGCCATAGTTGCGCTAAAACCTGTGATGCGGATTATTTGCAACAACTCGCCATTTTTGGTAATTATTGTATTGGGATCGTAATGACAAACATAAGGAATAAAGTCTTCATCAGGAATATGAGCCGCAGCTTTTAAACTGTCCTTTGGTTTTTTAGTTAAAAGTTTTTGCAGCAGTTTGTCGATCATCTCTTACTAATCTCAACATAGTTACGAGAAACTTCGCCAGTGTAAAGTTGGCGAGGTCTGCCAATTTTAAATGCTGGATCTTCAATCATTTCTTTCCACTGCGAAATCCAGCCAGCTGAACGCGCAATTGCAAAAATTACGGTGAATAAATTCGAAGGAATTCCAAGTGCTTTATAGATGATTCCAGAATAGAAATCGACATTTGGGAAAAGTTTACGAGATACGAAATATTCGTCATTTAGTGCGATTTTTTCTAACTCAACGGCAATGTCTAAAAGCGGATCATGTTTAATTCCCAACTCTGCCAACACTTCATCACAAGATTTTTTCAAAACTGCGGCGCGTGGATCGTAGTTTTTGTAAACACGATGACCAAAACCCATTAAACGAAATGGATCATTTTTATCTTTAGCTTTTGCAATAAATTCTGGAATACGTTCTTTGGTGCCAATTTCTTGCAACATTTCTAAAACTTCTTCGTTTGCGCCGCCGTGAGCAGGACCCCAAAGCGAAGAAATTCCCGCGCCAATACAAGCAAATGGATTTGCGCCAGAAGAACCAGCCAAACGCACTGTTGAAGTTGAAGCGTTTTGTTCGTGATCTGCGTGAAGAATAAAAATCATCTCCATCGCTTTAGCAATTGTAGGACTAACTTTGTGAATATTGTTTGGACGATCAAAAAGCATGTGTAAGAAATTTTCTGCAAATCCATGCTCTTTATTTGGATAGATTAATGGCTCACCAATTGAATATTTATAAGCCATTGCTGCCAATGTAGGCATTTTAGAAATAATTTTATAAATCACATCCATGCGCCCTTCTGGCGTATGAATATCCATGGTTTCGTGATAAAAGGCAGAAAGCGACGCAACCGACCCAACCATGATCGCCATTGGATGTGCGCGTCTTGGAAAGCCACGAAGCAGAATGCCGATTTGTTCGTGAACCAACATATTTCTGATAATGCCACTTCTAAAATCTTTATATTGCGCGGCATTTGGCAACTCACCATTAACAAGGGTGTAGGCAACTTCAAGATATTCGCTTTTTTTAGCTAATTCTTCAATTGAATAGCCGCGATGCTTTAAAACTCCTTTGTCGCCATCAATAAAAGTGATTTTTGATTCGCAAGATGCAGTAGATAAAAATCCGGGATCATAAGTAAACATGCCGCTTTCTTTGTAGAGCGAAGAAATATCGATAACATCTTGACCAACCGATGCTTCACGAATTGGAAGATTGATCTCTTTACCATTTGGCAGAGTGAGTTTAGCTGACTTGGACATATTTATATTTTTGTTTTTTGATTTTAGATTTTAGTAGTTAGTGTTTTTTAAACACAAAATTAAATTCTGAAATCAAAAATTTTACTAATGAACTCTCTCGGTTTTGACAAACCAAATAAAGACACTCGTGTTGTTGTTGCAATGTCTGGCGGCGTTGACTCTTCAGTTGTTGCCTGCTTGCTAAAAGAACAAGGCTACGATGTTGTTGGCATTACTTTGCAACTTTATGACCACGGCGAAGCATTAAAAAAGAAAAATGCCTGCTGCGCTGGAACCGACATTTACGACGCTAAAAAAGTTGCCGAAAAATGGGGCTTTCCGCATTATGTTTTAAACTATCAAAACCTGTTCAAAGAATCTGTAGTTGATGATTTTGCCGACTCGTATTTACAAGGCGAAACGCCAATTCCTTGCGTAAAATGCAATCAATCTGTCAAATTTCGCGACCTTCTAAAAGTTGCTCACGATCTAAATGCAGACTGCATGGCAACTGGACATTATGTTTTAAGAAAAACCGACGAAAACGGCGCAAGCCAATTGCACAAAGCAATAGATGACGATAAAGATCAAAGTTATTTTCTTTTTGCCACAACCAAAGAACAGCTCGATTTTTTGCGTTTTCCTTTAGGTGAAAACACGAAAGAACAAACCCGAAAAGAAGCCGAAAGACTTGGTTTAGAAGTTGCAACCAAACCCGATTCGCAAGATATTTGTTTTGTGCCAAATGGCGATTATGCCTCAGTAATTCGCAAAGTTCGCCCAACTGCTTTTAAAGAAGGAAACCTAATTCACATCGAAACTAAAAAGATTTTAGGAAAACATGACGGAATTATTAATTTTACTTTAGGTCAACGTCGCGGCCTTGGCATTTCTTATCCAGAGCCGCTTTATGTTATTAAAATTGATCCCAAAGAAAATGCCGTTTTTGTTGGCGAAGAAAAATTTTTACAAAATCATAAATTCAAAATTCGTGAATTAAATTGGTTAGCTAGTGATGTAAATACAACCACAGAAATTCACGCCAAAGTTCGCTTGCGCTCAAATCATGAAGAAGAAAGTGCAGTAATTAAAATTGAAAAAAATGGCGAAGCTGAAGTTAAGATGAAATCAATGACCCGCGCCATTACTCCCGGACAAGCCTGTGTAATTTATCAAGATTCTCGCGTTTTAGGCGGCGGCTGGATTACTAAAGAAATTGAATAAATTTCTCATGATTGGGCAAAACAAAGCCTGATTAATAAACTATTAAAATTTGCAGAGTTGACACTCTTGACAAAATTGACTCTCTTTTTCTACTCACAACCTAAATTAAAAATGAAAATTCAAAGAATAACAATAGAGATTTCGGAAGAGCAAAAAAAAATATCAAACTTCTTGCCGCAGTGAGCAATCTCAATATCAAAGAATTAATTCTTGATCGAACGATTGGATTAGAGCCAAATGACGAAACTATTAAATCTTTTAAAGACTACAAAAAAGGAATAAAACTAACAAAACATGATAGCTTTGATGAGTTTTGGAATAATATCATAAAATAACCCATGTTCAGCTTAGTATATACCTCTTCATTTAAGAAAGATTTTAAGAAGATTCAAAAACAGAGCAAAAATTAGAGAAAATAAAATCTGTTATTAAAACATTATCTCTTGGTGCTGAACTAGAAAAAAAATACAAAGATCATCCTTTGATTGGTAATTTTAAAGGGACTAGAGAATGCCACTTAGAGCCAGATTGGCTTTTGATTTACGAAATTAATAAAGAAAACAAGGAACTGGTTTTGCACCGCACAGGAACTCACTCTGAACTATTTAAGAAATAGCTAAATGTCAGAGATGCCGTGAAAAATGATTCATTGACCCCGTCATTCGCGGGGATTGTAAAAGTTTACAAATTCGGTTCAATAAGGTTGTAGATTAAGTTCGGTTAAAGCCGTGAGGCTTTAATCGTTTTTGATTAACAATTTTGATTGAGCAATGGAAAGAATTGACAGAAACCCTTACTCCACAAATTTGTATAATTTGGCTTTCACCCAAATGCGAAAACGATCGATGTAGCTAAACACCGCCGGAACCACAACCAAGGTTAGTAATGTTGAAGAAACCAAGCCGCCAATGATTGCAACGCCCATTGCGGTTCTTTGCGCTGATGATTCATTTAGCCCAATTGCCACGGGCAATGTTCCAAAAATCAATGCGAATGAAGTCATCAAAATTGGGCGCAATCTAACTTTTCCAGCCTCAATTAAAGCGTCGCGTCTTGATTTTCCTTGTTCAATTAAGTGACTAGCAAAGTCAATTAGCAAAATTGAGTTTTTTCCTGAAACGCCAATTAGCAAAAATATTCCCAACATTGTAAAAATATTCACTGATTCTCCAGCAATAAGAAGCCCAAAAGACACTCCGCACAAAGCCAAAGGCAATGCCAAAAGAATGGTGAATGGAATTATAAAAGATTCGTAAAGACTGGTTAAAATTAAATAGATAAACAGCACCGCAATCATCAAAGCAAAGCCCATTGAATTTTGCATGTCTTGCATATTTTCGGAATCTCCAGTGAAAGTATAGCGTATGTCAGAAGGCAGCTTCAACTCGCCGCTTTCTAGCATTGGAACAACATCTGCCATCACGTCTCCCAAACCAATTCCTTTGCCTAAATTGGCTCCTATTTGAATGTATCTACCATGATCTTGACGGGTTATTGTTGCCGCCTCTTGCCCTTCTGAAGTTGTGGCGATATCGGATAATTTAATTAATCTCTGATTAACATTTGGCACATAAAAATTAGAAAAATTTTCTTTTAAATTTCTCTGCTCGAGCTTTAGACGAACTCGAATGTCATATTCCATTCCGCCTTCACGAAATTTGGTTGGCACATAACCTTCAACATAGCCGCGCAATTCATTGCCAACCATTTGACCATTTACGCCATACATTTTTGCTGCCGCATCTTTTACTTTAACGCGAAATTCTGTGCGTGTGGTTTTATTGCTAATATCAACATCTTTCAGGCGCGAATCTTGCTGCAATTTTTCATAAACTTGTTGCGCATGCTTTTCTAAAAGCTCTTGATTGGTGGCAATTAAAGTTAAACTAAATGGCTGACCTCGCCCTCCTGCCATGCTTGGATCGTAATCTTTAACAACCGGATGAGCAAAAGAAAATTGCTTAACTTGTTTGCGCAATTTTTCTTTAAATTCTGCAGTTGTAAGATCGCGATCTTTTTTCAAGCGAATGTAAAAACTTGATCTGTTTGATTGCGAAGAGCCGCTTCCAACCGAAAATGCCGAAAGCTCAACCTCTGAATTTTGACGAATCACGTCGTCAATTTTTGCCGCCACTTCGTTGGTGGTGGCAAGGCTAGAATCAGCAGGCAATTCTAAAGAAACTGAAAGCTCGCCATTGTTGTTTTCGGCCATAAAAGTTTTTGGCACGAAGCGAAATGTAAATATACTTAACGCCATAATTGCCGCAGTTATCAGCAAGATTTTTTTTGGATTTTCAATGGAGAAAATCAGAATTTTTTCGTATCTTTGTTCAAGTCGATGCTGAAATTTTTCAAATTTTCGCAATAAATTTTTAATGAAAGAATCACCTTTTTCTTCTGAAAGTTTTTTAATTTTATTTCCCGACAAATAAGCGCAAAGCATTGGTATTATTGAGATTGAGACCAATAAGCTAATCATCATGGCAAAAGCAATTGTTAAGCCAAATTGTTTTAAATATTGCCCCACAATTCCACTCATAAAAGAAACTGGTGTAAATACAGCAACTATCACCAGAGTTATAGCAACAACCGCCATTATAATTTCGCGTGTTGCCTCAGATGCTGCTTTTTTTGCATCCATTCCGCCCTCAATTTTTCGATAAATATTTTCCACAACCACAATTGCATCGTCAACAAGCAAGCCAACCGCAAGGCTTAATGCCAAAAGAGAAATTACGTTAATTGAAAAATTTGCGAGATACATAATGATAAAAGCACCAATCAAAGAAATTGGCAACACAATCGCTGTTATCAAGGTTGCGCGCAGATTTCCTAAAAAGAAAAACACAGTCAAAATTGTTAAAATTATGGCTATGATTATTGTTTCGTAAACATCAAGAACATTGCTTCTAATGTATTTACTGGCGTTTTTTATTTCTTTAATTTCTGGAGCTCCTTTCATGCGAGCTAAGTCGCCTTCCATCTTTTTGATTTGGGCTTTCACGCCATCTGCAACGGCAATAATGTTAGAATCTGATTGGCGATAAATATCGATAAATAATGATTTTTTTCCATTCGCAAAAACGCGGGAGGTTTCATCTTTCAAACCATCTTCAACAACACCAAGATCTGAAATTTTTGTTGGAACTTCATTTGAATAAAAATTCACAACAATATCCTCTACTTCCTTGATATTACTAAACTCGCTGGCACTTCTAAAAACCAATTCTTTTTCAGCAATATCGTTTTTTCCAATCGGCACATTTTGCCCAGAAATTGCCAATTGGTTTTTCACTTGCGACAAAGAAACTTGGCGTAGTTTTAAAGTTTTTTGATCGAGCAAAACATGAATTTCTCTTTTGCGCGCGCCTAAAATTTCGGTCATTCCAACATTGCTTGCCTGCTCAATTCTTGGGCTAATAAATTGATCTGCCAAATCAAATAGTTCACCTTCCGACAATTCAGCATTCACCGAAATTGTCATTACAGGCTGATCTGACGGATCAAGTCTTCGAATCACTGAATCTTTAATATCTTCGGGCAATTTTGGCTTAACTTGGTTTAGCTTATCTCGCACTTGCTGCTCAGCATATTTCATATCAGTTCCCTGATTGAAATTAATTATAACTTGGCTGGTGTCTTTCATGCTGCGCGAACTCACGCGCTTAATGCCTGAAATTGTGCTTACTTCATCTTCAATTGGCTTGGTTACCAATTCTTCAATTTCTGAAGGCGCGGCTCCACTATATGTTGTAGATACAAAAATTGTTGGAATGTCGATATCTGGAAAAAGATCAACACTCATCTTGTCAAAGCAGATAAGCCCAGCAGTAACAATAACCGCCATTAAACTGGTGATAAAAGCAGGACGCTTAATTGAAATATCGGTGATGTTCACAATGATGTATTTAATATGAATTTATCTTAAGAAATTTTTTTATTGCAAAAAACCTTCTATTTTTCTTATTTTCTTTTTTCAAATCGTCCTTTGATTTTTTTTGCCAAAACTTTTTAAAATTTATTTTGACTTATTCTTTTAAGCCTTTTCATACGCGCAATAAAAAACGTGGAGCTTTTTCGTTAATTGAGCTTTCGGTTATTATAATAATTGTTGGAGTTTTTGCTGCTGGTGTATTTGTTGCTGACAAGATGATTTCTAAGTTTCGTTTGAA
>CAYWVI010000046.1:0-8701 GCA_964461905.1 uncultured Rhizobium sp.
GTAATTCCAAGTTTCAGAACCAAAGGCGGCTTGGCTTGCAAGCAGCAAAAAGAGAAATAGTTTTTTCATTTTGTAAATTTCTTAAAATTAATCCCGTATGTTCCATTGATATACGGGAAGGGGATCCCCGCAAGGCGGGGCGCGACTCGTGTCGCGTTTTTTGTATCCCGAAGGGATAAAGGACAAATTAATAGATCAAAAATTTGTCGTCAGTTTTTTAAGAAATCACAGGAGGGGCGCGCGAGGAATAAGAGCGAAGTAAATAAGAAAGTTTAACTCGGTCAAACTTACGAAAGACAAAAACAGCTTGAAAAAACGCAGCTAAAAAAACCAAGTCGCCAACGGGAGCAATTTGGTTTTGCAAATGCACAAAATCACAAACCGCGCAATCTTTTTTAGAACTAAATTGATCGTGAGAAAATCCGTGAACAGCAACCAAGGTTTTGCTTACAACAAAAAATGTAAGCAACATTAACAAAATAATTCTGAGAAATTTTGGCTGGTTTTTTAACACTGAGAATTGAGAGTTGAGGGCAGAAAAAATAACTAACCCAAAATAACGCTTAAGAATTTACCACTTACCAAAATATTACCCCTCACCCCAACCCTCTCCCTCAAGGGGAGAGGGAGTTAAACCGAGTTCGATCTGCTCCCTCTCCCCTTGAGGGAGAGGGTTGGGGTGAGGGGTAATATATTTTGTGAGGGGTAATATTTTTGCGAGGGGTAAATTCCCAAGCACCAATAGCACTTAACTAATTTTCACTCTAAAAAATTTCAACTAAATTTATGCCGTTCGTTTTAAACAGCCTACAAAAAATCGGTCACTTTACTTTGATGAATCTTGCTAAGCTTGGCGAAATTTCTGTATTTACATTCTCAGCAATAAAACATTGTTTTACCCCGCCATTTTACCCGCGCTTAATCTTAAAACAATTTTTGCACATCGGCTATTTTTCACTTCCAGTTGTAGGCTTAACCGCCATTTTTTCTGGCGCAGTTTTGGCTTTGCAAAGCTATTCTGGCTTTTCACGCTTCAACGCTGAAAGCACAATTGCCACAGTTGTTGTGCTTTCAATCACTCGCGAATTGGGCCCAGTTCTTGCTGGCTTAATGGTTGCAGGAAGAGTTGGCGCATCAATGGCAGCAGCAATTGGCACCATGAAAGTAACCGAACAAATCGACGCTTTGCGCACGCTTTCAACCAATCCTTTTAAATATTTAATTGCGCCACGCGTAATCGCTGGAGTTTTAATGTTGCCAATCTTGGTTCTTATTGCCGACATCATCGGCGTAATGGGCGGCTACTTAGTCAGCGTGCATTCTCTTGGATTTTCTTCTGGCCCATACCTTGCCAACACTTTCAAATTTCTTGAAACAATCGACGTAATTTCTGGCTTAACCAAAGCGGCTTTTTTTGGTTTTGTAATTTCAATAATGGGCTGTTATTTCGGCTACAATTCTAAAGGCGGCGCCGAAGGAGTTGGCGTTGCCACAACCAACGCAGTTGTGGCTGCATCGATTGTTATTTTGCTTTTAAATTATTTAATAACTGGTTGGTTTTTTGGCTAATGAATTATCACCATATTTATCACGCAGGCAATTTTGCCGATATTTTTAAACACATTATTTTGTGTTTGTGCCTAGAAAAACTACACGAAAAACCTGCGCCATTTTTTGTTTTAGACACTCACGCAGGACTTGGAAAATATTCTTTGGAAGACGAAAAATCTCTTAAAACTTTTGAAGCAAAAAATGGAATTCAAAAACTTTTACAGCAAAAAAATTTCACCGAAATTTTGCCACCACGCTATTTAAAAATTTTAGCCAAATTAAACCGCTGCGAAATTCATCAACTACCAACAAAGCTAAACCTCTACGCTGGTTCTCCCTACATTATTTCTGATTATTTGCGCTCGCAAGATCGTGGTATTTTTGCTGAATTAAATCGTGAAGATTTTTTGCAATTACGTCGCAATTTTGCTGGCAACCCAAAGTTTAGTTTGCTTAATGAAGATGGTTTTGGGCTTTTAAAATCAAAGCTTCCTCCAATTGAAAAACGTGGGCTAATAATAATTGATCCCGCATTTGAAAAAGACCAAAGCAAAATTTCTGTTGATTTTGAAAAAATAATTTCTGCTTTAAATGAAGCTCACAAACGCTTTTCTCACGGCGTTTATTTGGTTTGGTATCCAATTATCAAATCTGACCAAGAGGTTTTAAAAGATTTTTACCAAAAAATTTCCGAAACTAAATTTGAAAAAAAATCGCACCAAATTTTTGATCTTGGATCAAAAGAAGGCGAAACTAAAATGTCGGCTTGTGGAATGTTTATTTTTAACGCTCCGTGGCAGTTAGAAGAAAAGCTAGAAATTATTTTACCACAAATTTTGCAGGCTTTGAAAATTTAATTTATTTATTAATTTACCTCACCCTAGCACTCTCCCTCAAGGGGAGAGGGAACTCTACTGAGTTTGTTTTGCACTTCAAAACCCAATAAATTCTTCAATCTAACTCCCTCTCCCCTTGAGGCAGAAGAACAGATCAAACTCGGTTTAACTCCCTCTCCCCTTGAGGGAGAGGGTTGGGGTGAGGGATAAACATATTTTCTAACGCCAAGTCAATCACATCAAAAACTTCATCAAAAGCTCCCGAGCTTTTGTAATAAGGATCAATCACCTCATCGTCCCATTTATTTTCAGCCTCACAAAATTGCAAAAATAACTGCACTTTATTTTGATATTTTTCTGGTGCCATGCGCAATAACTTTGCGTAGTGGCTACGATCCATGCACATTAAAAAATCAAATTTTTCAAAATCTTCTGCCGAAATTTTTCGTGCCGAAATTCCTGCAAATGAAATTCCGCGCTCCTCTCCAGTTTTTACGCTTCTTTTATCTGGCAATTCGCCAACATGAAAACCGTCAGTTCCCGCCGAATCAAAAACAAATTTTTCTGACAAGCCAAGTTGTTTTGCTTTGTGCCTTGCAATTGCTTCGGCGGTTGGCGAACGACAAATATTTCCCGTACATACAAAAAGAATTTTTTTCATTTTAAGCAAAATCCTCTAAATTAAGTTTTGG
The DNA here is from genome assembly GCA_964461905.1 of uncultured Rhizobium sp. Lineage (GTDB taxonomy): Bacteria > Pseudomonadota > Alphaproteobacteria > Rickettsiales > UBA1997 > UBA2645. The sequence continues at coordinate 3,080 of CAYWVI010000046.1, forward strand.
GCCCAAATCAAAAAACGCCTCGTCATGCGTGGCAATAATCACCAACCCATCTTCTTTAATTCTGGTTTTAATCAAATTGCGCAATTTTTCTTTTCCTTCCAAATCAAGATTCACCGAAGGCTCATCTAAAAACCAAATTGTTGCAGGACATGCCAAAAGCTTAGCAAGCATCACTCTTTTTTGCCAACCAGCTGAAAGAGTTTTTACCTTTTTATCCGCCAAATCTTCTAATCCAAAAAATTTCAAAGCTGGCTCAAGTGCAGCTTCTGTGTCGTTTAAACGTGCATAAAATCTTAAATTTTCTTCAACGCTTAATTCATTTTTTAAGAAATTTTTATGACCTAAAAACTGCGAATCGCCATTAAAATCATCACGAAAATTTTTAATATTTTCTCCACCCCACAAAATTTCACCTGAAGTTGCAGCAGAAATTCCCGCCAAAATTCTTAACAAACTACTTTTTCCACAGCCGTTTTTTCCTGTGATTATTAAAGCAGAATTAATGCTTACTGAAAAACTTAAGTCCGAAAAAATTTTCTTGTCATCTTTAAAAAGTGCGAGATTATCAACCGTAAGCATTCCCTTCCAAAACCTCTATTTTACTGATTTTAAACAAATGTGGAACTCTAAAATTCACGAATATTCGAAAACAAAAAATCCCAAATATCTAGTTTTTTTCTTGCATGGCTACGGCTCAAATGGCGAAAATTTAATTAATCTCGCCCGCGAATTTGAATATGTTTTGCCAGATGCACACTACATTTCGCCAAATGCTATTGAACCTTGGGAAGGCGGTTTTCCCGACTCTTACCAATGGTTTTCTCTCTACAAAGGAACAGATCGAAAAGCCTTAACCGAAATTGCTCACAACATCAAAAACTCTAATCAAATTCTCACTAATTTTATCGACGCTCAACTTGAACGCTTTAACCTAAAACCAAATCAACTTTTTATCGCTGGCTTTTCGCAAGGTGGAATGATGGCAATGTATCAAGGAATGACCTTAAAAGAAAAACCAGCTGGCATTATTTCTTTTTCTGGTCGAATTGTGCCGCCCGAAATTATTGGTGCTAAAACAAAAACCAAACCAGAAATCTGCTTGATTCACGGTGAAAAAGATTCAGTTCTACCTTTTGAGTGCTTTATTGAAGCCAAACAAATTCTTAGTGAAAAAGGAATTATCTACGAAGCACACGCTTTTGCTAATCTTGATCACACTATCGACATTCACGGAATTCGCGCTGCTCAAAATTTTATTAAAAAACAAATCAGCTAACGGTTTTTATTGAGATCCTAAGTAAGAAAATCTTGGCGCAGTTTGATAAAATGTTCGTGGAGCCTGATAATAAACCACCCCACTTTGCGGCTGACTATTTTTGCTGCTAATAATTCTGTATCTATTGCAATGAGGTTTTCCATCTCTCCAGTGCTGGTAAATACAATTTCTACTTTCGATAGTGCGAGGATTGTAGCAAGAAGACAAAAACAGTAAAAGAAGAATCAAAATATATTTCATAAACCTTTTTAAAACCCAAGAGAACAGCGACAATTTCAAAAAATTTGTCCAAACAAGATGAGGCTCAAAGACGAGCTAAATTAACAACAACAGCAACAACAATGCATTCGGGCAGCAGCAACGGCTTTGCTAGGAGCTAGCAATCCGGCAACAAACATAATTTGTGCAATGAAATTATTCATTTTGCTTTAAAGATTAAAAAGGGAAGAGCGGAAATATCCAAACTTCAAAATAAGTTTGCAATGTTTTTTAGCCACAGAGTAATCTGGCGGCAAAAAATTTAATTTTAAAAATTTTCCATGAAACTTTCTCAATATTTTTTACCAACTCTTAAAGAAAATCCAATTGATGCCACCGTTGTTTCGCATCAATTGATGGTGCGTGCGGGCATGATTCGCCAAACCGCTTCTGGTATATACACTTGGTTGCCTTTGGGTTTAAAAGTTTTGCGTAAAGTTGAAAAAATTATTCGCCAAGAAATGGATAAATCTGGCGCGCTTGAAGTTTTAATGCCCACAATTCAACCCGCAGAATTATGGCAAGAATCTGGTAGATACGATGCCTACGGCAAAGAAATGCTACGCATTAAAGATCGCCACGATCGCGATATTCTTTACGGCCCAACTCACGAAGAAGTTATTACCGACATCTTCCGCAAAAACGTTACTTCTTACAAAGATTTGCCAAAAAATCTTTACCAAATTCACTGGAAATTTCGCGACGAAATTCGCCCAAGATTTGGCTTAATGCGCGGTCGTGAGTTTTTGATGAAAGATTCTTACTCTTTCGACATTGATGAAGTTTCAGCCAAAAAAACTTACAATTTGATGTATGAAACTTACTTCAAAATTTTCCGCGCCATGGGCTTAAAACCAATGGCGGTGCGCGCCGACACTGGCGCAATTGGAGGAGATTTATCTCACGAATTTCACTTGCTTGCCGATACGGGCGAAAGTGCGATTTATTACGACAAAAAATTTGATGAGTTGAAGAATTTTGATGTCGCCGAGATGCAATCGCTCTACGCCATGGCTGACGAAATGCACGTGCCAGAAAAATGCCCAATTCCAGAAAGTCAGCTAAATTCACGTCGCGGCATTGAAGTTGGTCATATTTTTAATTTCGGTACCAAATACTCAAAATCCATGAATGCTTCAGTCATGGGATCGGGATCCTATTCAGGAGGATCGAGCGAAAACGTTAGCGGCGCGATGGAGGTGCATAATAAAATCTATCCAAATATGGGTTCATACGGCATCGGCGTTTCGCGTGTTGTTGCGGCGGCGATCGAAGCCAATCACGATGAAAATGGCATAATCTGGCCAAAAGAAATTGCGCCGTTCCAAGTTGCGCTAATCAATGTGCGTAGCGGTGACGAGCTTTGCGACAAAACTTGCGAAGAAATTTACAACCAATTGCAAACACAAGGAATTGAAGTGATCTACGACGACACCAAAAACAGTTTGGGGCAAAAATTTGCCACCGCTGATTTGATTGGAATTCCAACGCAAATCATCGTCGGCCCAAAATCTGCCGCTGCTAAAAAAGTTGAAGTGAAAGATCGTAAAAGTGGCGAAAAACAAGAAGTTGAATTGAACCAAGTTAGTAAACTTTTTTAAAATTATTATGAATCTGCGATATGTATATAAACTCGGTACCGACGAAATAGAGGACGATCCACTATTAAAACTCAACGAAAAAGGTGAAGGTCCATTATATTCGATGATGGAATATGTTGTGCCCGGATTGGAAAAACTTAATAAAAATGGTCAGAATTTAATTCAAAGATGGCGTGCTATTCGTGAACAACCAAATTCTGAAACCAAAGTTTTTGCCGCCTACATTTGCAACGAAAATAACGAGATTATCTCAATCGCTACTGGCATTATTATTGATCGTCACAATGTTGAAGACAAAGAAGACAAACATCTGATTAGATTTCTTAACACCGCAACTCTTCCGCAATATCGTCAGCAAGGTTTTCTTTCTGCGGTGATTGCCGAAACGGTTGAAACAGTTATGGCAGATGCCAAACAAAAATACGACGAAGATCAAATTAACCTTTATCAATTTGATGCCAGCCTTACCACAAAAGTAAATTCAAAATACATCACTAAAGACGGTCGCGCAGTAAAACCAGAAGACGTCGCAACAGGTGAAATCAAAGAAGATGAATTGCTCGATAAAGATTTAGTCAAACAAATTATTTTGGAAGCACATGCAAATATTGCCAATTCTGCTGGCGAAAATGTTATTGAGAAATTGTATAATGCGATCGCCGCACAAGATACAGATGAAGCAAAAGCAATTAATCGTGCTTTTGTAAATTCAAATTTGTGGTCGGAAAGCACCTCACTAAAACTTGCCAGAAAATTTCTCGAAGCATTACAAGAATTAGCGGAAATGGGTTTGGAAGTTGGCAAGGATACTGGCAATATCAATATCGCGCCACGCGCACCTTATTGCCAAGAACTTATGAAACTTTGCCAAGACGTCAAACAATCGTTTTACACTCAACAAACTGCGCAAGATTTAGTTGCTGCCACCACTAGTGCCGCGATAACATCAGTAACTAGGCTAATGTCTGAAAAACAGCTTAGTGAAGAAAAACCAAACTTTTCAAAATTGTAATGACACAAAACATGAACAAAATTTCGCACAAACCAATATTACTATGCATTCTCGATGGCTGGGGAATTGGCAATGAAAGCGATTCGCACAATGCCATTAAACAAGCTAATACCAAAAACTACGACCGCTTTTTAAAAAGCTATCCCAACTCACAACTTGAAACTTCTGGTTTAGCAGTTGGTTTGCCCGAAGGACAAATGGGAAATTCTGAAGTTGGGCACATGACTATTGGTGCTGGTCGGGTGATTTATCAAGATTTACCAAGAATTAACAAAGCAATTTCTGACGGCTCTTTAGCCAAAAATCCACTTTTGCAAGAATTAATCGCTTCAAAAAAAACCTGTCATTTAATGGGTTTGCTTTCTGATGGCGGCGTGCATTCGCACATTGAGCACATTATTTTTTTGGCAAAATTTTTAGCTGAAAATGGAGTGAAAGTTGTGCTTCACGCCTTTTTAGACGGTCGTGACGTTGCCCAAAAAAGTGCTTTAACTTATTTAGAAAAATGCTCCAATATTAAAATTGCCACAATTTCTGGACGCTACTACGCCATGGATCGCGACAAGAATTGGAATCGAGTTGAACTTGCCACAAATGCGATAATTTCTGCTCAAGGCGAAAATTTTTCCGACGCTATTTCCGCCGTTGAAAACTCATATCAAAACAACATCACCGACGAATTTATTAAACCTTGTGTAATTGGTGATTATTCTGGAATTAAAGACGATGAAAACCTGATTTTCTGCAATTTCCGCGCTGATCGCGCCCGCCAAATTTCTGAAAAACTTTTTGCTACAGTAAAATTCTCAAAAGCTTTAGCTCTAACCAAATATTCAGAAAAACTTAGCGAAAATTACCAAATTCTTTTTCCAGAAATTGAAGTTAGAAACTCGCTGCCTGAAATTTTATCTAAAAAAAATCTCACTCAACTACGCATCGCCGAAACTGAAAAATATGCTCACGTTACCTTCTTTTTTTCTTGCGGACGTGAACAAGAACTTTTGGGCGAAGAAAGAATTTTAGTAAAATCACCCGCAGTTGCAACTTACGACCTGCAGCCTGAAATGTCGGCAAATGAAGTTGGCGAAAAATTACGCGCTGAAATTGCTGCCGAAAAATTTGATTTTATTATTGTTAACTACGCTAATCCCGACATGGTTGGACACAGCGGCATGCTTGATCCGTCAATCAAAGCGGTGGAAGCAATTGACACTCAACTTGGGCTTTTGGAAAAAATTATTTTAGAAAAAAATGGCTTGATGTTGGTTTCGGCAGATCATGGAAATATTGAGTGCATGATCGATGAAAATCACCAACCTCACACTTCGCACACAACTAATCCGGTTCCGTTGGTTTTAATTGGTAACAACATTGGTCACTTAAACTTAGAAAACGGAACTTTGGCCGACATTGCGCCAACCATTTTGAATTTAATGAATTTGGAAAAACCTAGCGAAATGGACGGAAAAAATTTA
>CAYWVI010000047.1:0-8640 GCA_964461905.1 uncultured Rhizobium sp.
CCATTCAACAATTGATCGATTGTGTAATCACTATCAGTTGATGAATGAATTTCGATTTGAGAATGGTGATTAACAGGAAAACTCATTTTAGCTTTCGCTGTTTCGAGATCTAGGCCATCGAGACCAATTAATGCTAAAACTGAGTTGGGGTTTGGTAAAACTTCGAGATTGGTTTCAGTTTCCGGTGCAAAAGAAAGAATCTGTTTTGTTAGATTTGGGTTTGTGGTTTGCTTGCCAGAGGAAAGATCTCGGTTAGAGATGATTTCGGATGGGGTTAGATCGCGGAGTTTGGGAAGTTCGCTGCGAAAAACTTGCAGCTGAAAACCGTTACGTGGCACGATTGTGATTTTATTGCCATCACTAAAAGACATTGCGTTAGATTGAGACCAGTGCACTGCAGAATTGCTAGTAAAGGCAATTGGCTCACCGAGATTGTTCAGGGTAGCCAAATCAACTTTTTGTAGAAAGCGTTGACCAGCTTTTCTGTAAGTAAAATAGAAAAAATCGCGATCAATCAACTCTGGGTTAAAAAGATAATTGGCATCATGATCTGGCTGCTTCAAGAAGTAGGAGTCTCCAACTCCCGACCCTCCAACAGATTGAGCAACAATTTGCGAGGCCACTCTTTTGCCAGAATTATCTATTATTGCTATTCCAGCTTTTGAAAATCCGACGTCGGAAGCAGATTCTGGCTCGGTCACAATAGCGCCCGATTCAGAGCTAATAAAAAATACAGAACTAAAAGGAACTGCTAAAAACTCTTTGCCGGCTGTTGGGTCAATATATTTAACTGGAGCGTATGCGTGCATGACCGGAAAGTCATCGTTTAATTCTTGCCAGCCAAGTGAGTCTCCGTAAGAGTTGAAGATATTTAGCCTGTATCTGTATCCAGGAGATCCTCCGGTTGTACTGTGGAGCAACACTCCACAAAACCCTTCCTTCTTACCACTTAACGTTTTGAGAAATGGTCCGCCATTGAAATAGATTTTGGCATCTAAGGTTTTATCTAAAACGTCATATCCAGTTGGAACTAAATTGCCGTTGGTATCGCGAATAAGATCTGGAGTTTTTCCAAGAGTTATGCCAAACCCACCACGACTATTTGAAAATGGAAAATTCTTCACCGTCACCTTACCAACACTCTCCTTTGAAACATCAACACCAGATTTAACAATCACCAAATCGCTACCTGCTTTATGAAGATCAAAACCTGATAACTGCCACACACCTTCGATCTTAGCGTCGTTAGAATCGGTTTTGGGAAGGGCGTTTTTAGGAGCTCCTTTATTGCCAGAAAGGGTTATTCCATCGATTATGATTTTTCCAGTATTGTCTGTATCATTTATAGCATCTTTGCTTTGAGTGGAGTGAGAAAGAGTTTTGTAAGTTTTTTTACCATTTGAATCTAAAATCGGATTACCATTTCCATCCAATGCCACAACTTTCTTTTGACCAGTGTAAGAAGTTTTAAGATAGTATGTATCATCTCCTTCAAGACCGCTAAAAATCATTTGATCGCCATCGTAAAGACCAACCGAATCACGAATCATTTTGTTGCCGCGGGAATCTCCAGTTCTTTCCTTTAGTCCAAGTTCGCCGCTGTGAACTTCTGAGGAAAACATTGAGGAGAATGGAGAGCTTGCAAGATATGGGCGTGGGTTGAGACGAGATCCTTTGGGAATGAGGTTGTTTTTTGAACCTTTTAAATCATCAGAAATTGTCTTATCAAGAATTTCAAAATGCAGATGGAATTTAGTGCCAGCAGGTCCGCTATTCCCCGTTTTGCCAATTAGAGTTTGCCCCAGAATTTGATCGCCTTTATCTACAAATTTTGCGCTTAGATGGGCGTAAAGTGTTGATTCTCCACTAACATAATCTTGAATTACCACTACATTTCCGTAACCGTCAGAAGTTCCAGAAAATATCACTTCACCTTCATGTGCATTATACAAATTAGTGCCTCCAGCGGCATTAAAGTCTATTCCAGAGTGAGGTTTTTCCACATTAGATGTTGGGCTGATTCTTTGTCCGTATTCGCTATTTACAACTAATGAGTCGAGTGGTGGAAACTTTAAAATTAAGGTGTTTGGCATGGTTAAAAAGTTTTGCAGTTAAGTGGGGTTTTTAAAGAGAAAATTCTAATCCGATAACATTTTAAAGATCCTTGAACTTGCATCATTATTTTATCCGAAAGAATAAATTTCTTCAGACTTTTCTCTTTTTCGCTAAGTTCATTTAAGGGTTTTGTTTCAAAAAATTTTAGAGTAATTCCAATTAGATCCCAGAGTCTCTCATCATCATTACCAATCCAAGTATCTTTGTTATAAGTCTCAATATTAACAAACGCACTCCGAATTTCGTTAAACGAAAAATCCTCAAGCTTCTTTTTTTCTTTAGGGTTTGGACCGTTAAATGTGCATACTAAATTTTCTGGCACTTCTCCATCATACTCAAAAGATCCATCGCTATCACCACAGAAGATATGATTTGAATCTCCATACTTCTTCTCCAACCAATCAATCGGATATTTCTTCCTCAACTCCTCAATCGAAAGTTTTAAATCAGGATCTTCGCTTGTATTTACAGTTGAAGATTTTGCTTCAGTTGATTTTACCTCACCAGCACAAGCTGAATTAGCAAGAATTGCAGTGATTACCGCGGAGGTTACTAGGAAAGTTTTAGTTAAATTTTTTATCATATTTATTTTGAATTGAGGCTTGTGATTTGTTGGTGAAATTCGTAAGGAACAATACTGCTTAAGTTTGCGATTCATTTTTCACAAAGAATTTGTGGCAAAAAAGTTGATTTAATTTGTGTAGATACAAAAATGAGAATTACTTGAAAAATTCTTAAGCGAAACTTTGCCAACTCTATCTTTGCTTACATCAGTTGTGATGTGGCGTTTATGTATTTACAAATTCTTTAATTTTTTCGCAGGCTTTTACCAAACCCATGGCTTTGTTGATACATTCTTGATATTCAGATTTTGGATCTGAATCAAACACAACGCCAGCTCCAGCTTGCAGGTAGATTTTTTTATTTTTGATTAAAGCTGAGCGCAAAGTTATGCAAGTTTCCATGTCGCCATTGCTAGCAAAATAGCCAACGCATCCTGCGTAAAAACTGCGTTTTATTTTTTCGATTTCTTCGATAATTTCAATGGCGCGAATTTTTGGTGCACCGCTTACGGTTCCTGCGGGAAAGCCAGAAATTAAAACATCTAAGGCATCTAAATTGTCATTTAAAATTCCTTCAACATTTGAAGAAATATGCATAACATGCGAGTAATGTTCGATTACCATTTTTTCTGTAACATTTACAGAACCAGCTTTTGAAACGCGTCCAACATCGTGACGACCTAAATCAATTAACATTAAATGTTCGGCAATTTCTTTTTCGTCTTTTAAAAGTTCGTCAGCAATTTTTTTGTCTTCTTCTAAATTAGCACCTCTTTTTCTGGTTCCTGCAAGTGGTCGAATTGTTACTTTAGAATTTTTCAAAGAAGCCATAATTTCAGGGCTTGATCCACTTAAAACAAAATCTTCAAGCTTTAGATAAAACAAAAATGGCGAAGGGTTTACAGAGCGTAATGCGCGATAAAAAGCAAATTCTGGAATTTTTGCATCAAAATCAGAGGTAAATCTTTGTGAAGGCAAAACCTGAAAAATATCGCCATTAGTAATATATTTTTTTGCTTTTTCTACCGCTTCGTAATATTCGTTTTCGTTGTAATTTGAGGTAAAGTTAAATTTGATATCAGCCTTAACTGGCAAGTCTTCGTAAGGTTCGTTTAAGATTTTTTCAGCAGCATTTATTTTGGCTATAATATCTTCATAATTTTGATTTGAAAAAACGGGGGCGCAAATCAGCGCGCAATCAAATAAATTGTCAAAAATTACAACAATTTGTGGGCGAATAAAAATGCTGTCAGGAATTTGTAATTCATCTGCAAGATTGCGATTGGGAATTTTCTCCATCAAACGAAACATGTCATAACCCATATAGCCAAAAATCCCCGATCCCATTGAAGGTAGGTTGCCAGAGCCATATTTTAAATTTTTCCAATCGATGTGTGATTTTTTGATTAGATGACGCAAATTTTCTAAAGGATTGCCTTTTTGCTCAGAAAAATTCTTAGGATTATTAACAAAATCTTCGTTGATAAAAGATTTTTCACCAAAGCATTTCCACATTAAATCTGGCATAAAGCCAAGAAGAGAAAATCGGCCTTTATTGTTACCATTTTCGGCAGATTCAAACAAAAAATGGTGATTGGGAAAATGTTTAGAAATTTTAAGTGAAGCTAGAACTGGTGTTATTGTATCGGCGGCAATTTCTTTGAATAAAACAGTTGATCCGTAATTTTTGATTGCTGCATCAAATTCGTTTTTAGAAAAGTTAAAGCTCATTAGTTAACCTTTTGAGAAAGAATTTTGTCGTTAACTTTTACTGGATTTTTTCGTAACAGATAATCGTTAAATTCTTGCATTAATTCAGTTTTAAAATCTTCTTCGGCTTGTTGTTTTAAAGACGAAAATGAGGCTGATGAGGATTTTTTAATTTCACGAACCACGCCAATTACAAATTCTTGCCCTGACTCTTGAACAGAAGTTGCTTCGCCTTTTTTTATAGCAAATAATTCTTCAATAAATTTGTTTTTATAAGGTACTTGGCGACCTTGAAAATTTGCATATAAAACTCGAGGGAACTCACGATTTTTTTCTAATTTCAGCTGATATTTTTTGGCAATTTCAGCTAAAGATTTTGGATTGGCTTTAACTTCTTCGCCAATTTTTTTAGCTAATTTTTCTAAAGCCAAAACAGAGTTTTTCTTGTTTAAATCAGCAATTACTTGTGATTTTACATTTTCTAATTTTTGGTCGTGGGCAGCTTCAATTTGTTCAACTTTTAGTGCATAAAAACCTGAAGATTTTAAGGCATAGAAAATTTTTGAAGCCTGACCTTGTTTTGCAGCAAAGGCATTTTGAGCAAAGTTTTCTAGGTTTTTAATTGCTGAAATTTCTTCGCCTTTCATATTTTTTCCCATTTGATCAATGGTTATCGCAGATGAATATTTCAAATTAAACTTTTTAGCTACTTCTTCCAAAGAATTTGAGGCTAAAATTTGATCGTCAATTTCAGTTATTTTTGCCTGCAAAACTTTTTCTTCACGATTTTGGAGCATCTTTTCTTTGATTCCGCCTTTTAATTCAGCAAAAGACATTGGTTTTGGCTCTCTGATTTCGTTTAATAAAAATACGTGAAAACCAAGCGGGCTTTTTAAGATTTCACTGAAGTTATTTTTAGTTAATTTGAAAGCAGAAGCGAGTTCTGGAATTAGATCTTTTTCTGTTAGAGTTAGCTTAATTTCTTTTGAATCTTTCTTCAAAAATTCTTTGGCAAGTTTTGAAAATTCATCCTGAATTTTTGCTTTATCAGATTCTTTTAATTTTTTGATAAATTCGTTTGCTTTAGATTCTTCTTCAAAAACTACGTGATAAAAAACTCTGCTTTCGGGCAGTAAATAATTTTGTTTGTTTTTTTCATATTCAGCCTGAATTTCTGCATCTGAAATTGCTAAAGATTTGGCAAAATCATTTTTTGAAAATTGCAAGAAAGATATTTTGCGTAACTCAGGTGCTGAATATTTTGATTTGTTTTCTGCGAAAAATTTTTCTAATTCTTCGTCGCTTGGTTTTGCAACTGATCCAATGTTTTTAGATGAGATTGTTAAAACATCAGCTAAGCGTTTTTCTTGTTTAAAATTTTCAATCTCAACCACTTGTTCTTTATTAACAGGAGCAATTAAAGGTATAGTTTGTAAAACCATTGCACCAGTGATTTCGTTGGCAATAGCATTGATGTATTTTTCTTCGTTAAATCCATTTTTAGCGAGAAATTTTTTGAAAACTTCGTGATCAAATTTTCCATCTTTATTTTTAAAATTTGGATCTTTGGCAATTTCTTGCATGATTAGTTTTTTGCTCGCTTCAACACCAAATTCATCTTGTAGTTTTTCAATCATTACACGATTAACAATTCTGCCCAAAACGGCGGATTTAAATTGATCTGATTCAAGGTATTTTAATGCTTCAGGACTTTGATTTGAAGACATGATAATTTCGCGATCAGCTTTTAAAGCTTGGTTAAAGCTATTTTGACCAATTGTGGTTTTGCCAATTTTTATTACCCATGAATTTGGGTTTCCAAGTAAAAATCCACTAATTCCAAAAAGAACAAAGCTTAGAGCAACAAAGGCTAAAATGATTTTAAAAAAAACATTGTGAGCAAGATTACGAAATAATTGCATGTGAAAATTTTAGAGATTTTAAGGAGAATTTAAAACTTTTTTAAGATTGAGTAATTCATAAATCAATTAGTTTGGCATTGCTTGTTTCAAACTTTTTCTTGAGAAAATTTTTTATCCAAAAACAATGCCCGTCCCTTTTCAGAAATTTTCTTCTAACCTATATCATGCTAATTGTTCAAAAATTTGGTGGCACTTCTGTTGGTGACATCGCGCGTATCAAAAATGTTGCAAAGAAAGTTAAATCCGAACTCGATAAAAATAATAAAGTGATTATTGTGGTTTCGGCAATGTCTGGAGTGACCAATCAACTAGTTGATTATTGCAATCAAGTTTCTGCGCTAACAACCAACGAAAGCCTTATTGAATACGACTCAATCGTTGCAACTGGTGAGCAAGTTACGTGTGGTTTATTAGCTTTAGAACTTCAATCAATTGGCTATAAAGCAAGATCATTTCTTGGTTGGCAAGTTCCCGTTGTAACCGATGAAGTTGCAAGCAAGGCAAGAATTGAAGAAATTGACGGTGCTTTATTGTTAAAAGAATTAGAAGAATTTGATGTAATTGTAATTGCTGGATTTCAAGGAATTAATCAAAAAACAAATCGAGTTACAACTTTGGGTAGAGGCGGATCAGACACTTCTGCGGTTGCAATTGCAGCAGCAGTTAAAGCTGATTTATGTGATATTTATACAGATGTTAATGGTGTCTATACAACCGATCCACGCATAACAGATAAAGCGCGTAAGCTTAATAAAGTAACTTATGAAGAAATGTTAGAAATGGCTTACAGTGGTTCAAAAGTATTGCAAACTCGTTCGGTTGCAATGGCAATGGCTCATAATGTAAGAGTTAGAGTTTTATCAACATTTGAAGAAACCACCGAAACTTCAGGAACAATTTTAGTAAATAATAACGAGGAAATTATGGAAAGACGCGTAATCACAGGAATTAGCTATAGTAAAAATGATGTAAGAATCACGCTTTCAAAAATGCCAGATCATCCGGGTTTATCAGCGGCAATTTTTGGAGCATTAGCTGCAAAAGAAGTGAATGTTGATATGATTGTGCAAAATATTAGCGCGGATGGTAAATTTATCGACATTACCTTCACCGCTTCAAAAGAAGAGTTAGAGCGCGCGAAACTTGCAATTGAAAGCATCAAAGATGAAGTGAAATATGCAGAGCTAAAAATGGATGATAATATTGCAAAAATTTCAGTAATTGGAGTTGGAATGATTAGCCATTCTGGTGTTGCTCACACAATGTTTAAAACTCTAGCTGACAAAGGAATTAACCTTCTTTTAATTTCAACTTCAGAAATAAAAATCTCAGTTCTAATTGCTAAAGAATATGGCGAATTGGCAGTACGAGTTCTGCACGATGCTTACGGCATGGAAAAGAAGTAAAAAATTCAAAAATCGCAATCAATTGCCGAGCTTCGCCATGAAGCTGGACGGAGTTTGTAACTCCGTCCACATGTTCATTGTTGTTAAGTGCCTCTAGCTAAAATTTTCTAGTCTCTGCTTAAAATTTGTTTTACGACAGTCTCTTTACATGAACAGAAAAGTCAGGGTTGCAAACCCTGACTTGCGCTAGGGTCTGACTGATTTTTCAGCTTTTAAATTCGACACCACATCCAAAACCAATTTCTCGAAGCTGGACGGAGTTTGTAACTCCGTCCACATGTTCATTATTGTTAGACGCCTCTACCCAACAGGATCAACGTCAACTTTAACTCGAACGGATTTTTCAATTTTCAGATTTGACAAAACATCCAAAACCAATTTCTGCAAATTAACTTTTTTATCAGTTTTTAAATTCACCAAAAAATGATGGCGATTCTTCAAGCGTTGCAGCGGTGCTGGAGCGGGTCCAAAGATTTCAATTTTTTCACTTACGGGAAAATGACAAATTAATTTTTTTGCAAAATTCTTGGCTTCGCTTTCTACAAAAGAACTTATTTCAAATTTTGCCATTCTTGCAAAAGGCGGCAAATGTAAGGCTTGACGGTTTTTTGATTCAAAATCGTAAAATTGTTTTTTGTCGCCTTTAAGAATATTTTCAAAAATAAAATTCTGCGGATTGTAAGTTTGAATAATAACCTTCCCTTTTTCCAAATGCCTTCCGGTGCGACCAATTACTTGCGTTAAAATCTGATAAGTTTTTTCTAAAGCGCGCAATTCTGAGCTGTAAAGCATGGCATCGGCGTCAATTATTCCAACCAAATTCAAGTCAGGAAAATCATGACCTTTGGCAATCATTTGTGTGCCGATAATAATGTCGATTTCGTTGTTGAGAATTTTTTTCACCAATTCGTCAACGTCAGAAAA
>CAYWVI010000048.1:0-8466 GCA_964461905.1 uncultured Rhizobium sp.
CAATTTCGGCGATTTTTTCTTGCTCTTTTTCAGTTAAATCTGGCGCAACTTTTAATAAAACTGGAATGTTTTTTTGGTGTAAATTTTGTAGCTCATTTTTCTTTTTTGTGATTTCTTGCAAAAACAAATCGAGCTGATCTTCGCTTTGCAAATCGCGCAAATTTTTTGTGTTTGGCGAAGAAATATTAACCGTGACATAAGATGCTTTTTGATAAAATTTTTCAAGCAGCGGCAAATAGTCTAAAAGCGCGTCTTCAGTGTCTTTATTCTTGCCAATATTAATTCCCAGCGGAACGGAAATTTTCGGCAAATTTTTTTCAAAAACTTCTGCACCTAAATTATTAAAACCAAGACGATTAATAATTGCCCGATCTTCTTCTAAACGAAACATTCTTGGCTTTTCATTGCCAATTTGCGCTTTTGGCGTAACCGTTCCGCATTCAATAAAACCAAAGCCAAATTTTTCCAAAGTTGCTGCTACTTCCGCGTTTTTATCAAAACCCGCCGCCATGCCGATTGGACTAGAAAAATCAATGTTCCAAAAGTTTTGTTTAAGGTTTTCATATTCACGATTTAGAGAAAAAAGCGTCGCTGTTTTTGGACAAAATTTAAGAAAATCTATTGCTAAATTATGAGCTTTTTCGGGATTTAGCTTAAAAATTAATGGTTGTAATATTTTATATATACTCATTCTTCATCTCTATTTTTTAAACTTAAATTTGCGCCACTGCTGCCTAGAAGCAGAAGACTAGTGCTTATTGCCACAATAATTAAAATAACATCCGAAGATCTCTTAAGCAAAAAATTATCTGACAACCTATCTTTTAGTCTGGCTCTTTTTATATCATTAATTTCTAGCTCTAAATAGGTTTTGTCAGACCAGCTATCTTCAAACTTTTTTCCTAAATAAAATTTTTTGACAGCAATATGCACAGGATGAGAAGGAAGAATCATAGGGTTTTGCAACGTTTCTTCTTGTTGTTTTGCCTGACGATCAATGATAATTTTTGATATTTCTGGTAAATTTTTTGTGATCGAAAAAATCGCAACAAACACCACCACCACAATAATTGCAACTAACGGCGCAACTAACGCAAATAATTTTAATTTTGGAACTTCAGCATTCGCCAAATAAATTGGATTATAGTTTGAAACCAAAAATAAAATGACCATCGAAAAAATTATCAACGCCAAAACTATCTCTTTAAAAGAATTATAGTTTGAAATTGAAATGCTAAAAAAAAGCACCGCCATCAAATGCGAAATTATCAGTGCTGTTACAATGGTGGTGCGGGTTTTTATCTTAAATAAAATTAGAAAGTTAATTGCTATAAAAACCAATAATGTAAGAAATTTTGCATCAATTATCATTTCTGCAAAAGTTAGTCTCTTAACAACTCATTTACTGAAGTTTTTGATCTGGTTTTTTCATCAACTTTTTTAACAATTACTGCCGCATAAAGCGAAGTATTATTTTTCGAAGGAACATTACCCGGAACAACAACTGAGTAAGCCGGAACGCGACCGTAGAAAATTTCTCCAGTTTCGCGATCAATAATTTTTGTTGAAGCTCCAATATACACACCCATTGAAATTACCGAACCTTTTTCAACAATAACTCCTTCAGCAATTTCTGAACGCGCACCAATAAAACAATCATCTTCAATAATTACTGGATTTGCTTGCAAAGGCTCTAAAACACCACCAATTCCCGCTCCACCAGAGATATGACAATTTTTACCAATTTGCGCGCAAGAACCAACTGTAGCCCAAGTATCAACCATCGTACCCTCATCAACATAAGCACCAAGATTTACAAAAGATGGAAGCAAAACTACATTTTTTGCAATAAATGCAGAGTAGCGAACAACCGCTCCAGAAACAGCGCGAAAACCAGCTTTTCTAAAATCTTCATCTTGCCAATTAGCAAATTTCAAAGGCACTTTATCAAAATAAGTTGTTGCATCACCACTAACATTTTGTGATTTGCTTAAAAAATTATCATTCAAACGAAATGATAATAAAATTGCCTTTTTAATCCATTGGTTCACTTGCCAAATTCCATTTTGTTTTTCGCAAATTCTGATTTTTCCAGCATCAAGATCAGCAAGAGTTTGATTAACTGCATCACGCACTTCGCCTTGAGTTATCAAATTAATTTCCGCTCTTTTTTCAAAAGCATTTTCAATGATTGTTGCGATATTTTGTGTCATGTTTTGTTAGTTATTAAAATTATAAATTCCATTCTAGCGAATCGTAAGAACCGCATGAACTACATTTTGCGCTCCATTTTGAACTTAAATGAAAACACGAGTTGCAAAGATAATGGTCATCTTTACTCAACATTTCAGCTTTTACTAAATTCTTTTTACATTCCAAATCATTGCCCAAAGCTTTTTCTGCAAAAGCTAGCAGCTTATAAGCGCGGTATGTTTTTTCTCTAAGCAACGAAAGATTTAAATAATCTTTTGCCTCATTAAAAGCTCCCGAACGAAATGCCACAATACCAACTGCAAGCTTTCCTAAAGCCGATTCGCTATTTAACGCCGCAAGTTTTTTCATCGCTTTAATACGAGTTTTTGGCGAAGATTTACGATTAATTAAATCAAAAATCTCAGCAAAAATTAAATGCGGATTTGTGCGCCACAAACTTTTGATTTTCCAACTGGTTTTGAAAGTAAAACCTAACTTTAACCATGATTTTAACTGAATTTCTTGCGCTGGTAAAAAATTATTCTCAGCCTTCAAAGCAATATTTGCATGCTTAATCGCTAACAAGAATTTCTTTTGTTGATAAGCCTCAAAAGCTAGAGCCGAATTTATTGTTGCAACATCTCTTTTTTGCAATTCATCTTTAAAAACTTCAGATCCATATTCTGCGATCAAAGCTTTAGCATCTTGCCATAAACCATGTTTTTTATATAGAGAAAATAACGCAACTGCAGTTTCAAAACTATCTTTTTTTAGTGATAAAATTTGTTTTGCATAAGCAATTGCAACAACTTCATCTTTTTCTTCTAACGCCAATTTAAATTTCGATTTTAACACCAAAATTTTAGCATATTTATTTTCTCCAAACTTCTCAAAAAATTCTGCAGCCTTTGCAAAATCACGCTCTAAGAAAAATATTTTTCCTAAGAAAAAATTATTAAGAGATGGATTTTTTATTAATTTAGAAAATTTTTTTTGTGAATCATTCGCAAATTTTTTATCACCAACCTCTAAAGCCAAAAGAGCTTGTGTCATAATATCAAAGGCTTGGTGATGTCTGGTGATTATTTTTTCTAAAACTTTGGAATAACTTTTTCCAAAAAATATTTTTAATAAATTAGGAAATTTTAAGGCTAAAATACGTGCCAATAAATACGAAAAAGCAAATATCATTAAAGCACAAAATGTTGCTAATAAAATTGCCGTTAAAACGTCTGTGGTAAGTTCATATCCCAACCAATTTATTAGAACCAAGCCGTTATTATCCAATACCCAAGCCATTGGCATTGTTAATAAAACAGCAACAAATAAGAACCACAAAATTGCAAACATAATTAATTTAGGCTTTTTAAATGATTTAAAATCTCTTGATCAATTTTTTGAACCTCTATTGCTCCATTTAAATTATTCAAAAAATCGGTGATTATTTCATGATAATTTTGATCCAACAATAACAAAGAATTCATCGCTTCTTGATAATTTTCCTGCTTTATAAGTTTCTCGGTTTTTACTATAATAGCGTCAACATCATTAACACCTTTTCCATCAATTCTTCTAATCACAATCATTTTAGAAATATTGCGGCGAATTTTTGCTGCAAAGCTTTGGTTAGAATTGTTACTTTTTGCGATAATTAGATTTGGAATTAGCTTTGAAAAAGAAGCTGTAAGCTCTTGTTGTGTTGAAAAGTTTGTTAAAGATTGTCTGAGCATTGCTGCTTTTTCACTTAAAACCACATCGGAACTTGTTAAAATTTCAAAATTTTTTAAAGAATTTTCGTAAGATTTTTTAGCAAAAATTTGCTGTCTTAACTCAACGTAAGAAATTATTATTTTGCCTATTTTTTCCTGATTTTTATACTTAATCAACTCGCTCTGAACTTCTTGTATTTGCTTGTTCAAATCAGCAATTTGAGTTTGGTTTTTTAGCAAAAGTTTATAAATAAATTCTGCACCTTTTTCTTTTAATTCATCAATATTTGCACTTTGTAAATTTTCATCTTTTGTCACCGAATGATCTGCCGACAAATCAAAAATCTCACTTTCAACATTATCAAATTTTTCAACTTCTTGTTGAGCAAGAACTTTTTTAGCAAACTCAGATTTCCAATGTTTAAAACCAAGATATGAGAAAAAAATTATCGCTAAAAGAATAATTATTTTTACTAAAAAACCCTGCTTATTTTTTTTTTCTTCAGTCATAAAAATTTGCTAAAATTGGAAGATCACTAAAAGTTTTGCATTTCTTAAATCCAAGATTTTTTGCTTCATCTAAAATTTCTTTACTAAAACACAATATTTGTGACTCTAAGAAATATTCAAGGAGATTGTGTTTAGTAGCTAGCTTAAAAAAGATTCTTGCAGAGTTTTTTGAAAAAATCAGAATTTGATCAAATTTATCACTCTTTGTTTTTTCTAATAATTCCCATGAAAAACAGCTATTCTCTTGAGTTTCATAAACCAAAATTTTTTCAACTTTAAAATCATTTTTCGCTAACTCTTCTGCAAAATCTAAAGTAACAATAGAGCCATGCAAATAAAGAATTTTCGCATCTCTATTTCCTTCTTTAATAATCATATTTTTTAATGACTCTGCTGAATTATTAGGAGCAATGCTAATATTGTAAAAACCCGCCAAAGATAAATTTTGTGCCGTTTTTTTTCCTACAGAAAAAATTTTTATATCTTTTGAAAACCCAGAATTAATAACTGCATCACAAGCATTTGAACTGCTAATAATTACCGCCGAAAAATTATTATTAAATTTTACATCACCCAATTTTTTAACTTTAAATAAAGGCTCACAAAATATTTTAAAGCCATCAGCACTCAATGTTTTATTGAGTTCAAAAGAATTTTTATAAGATCTAGTTATAAGAACATTTGTCATTAAAGGATTTATATTGCCAAGTTAAAATCTAAGTCTAATTTCCGCGCTCGCCTCTTTTGAAACACCAGAATTTCAATTTCAAATCAAACTTACAAATGAATATTCATGAATATCAGGCAAAAGGCCTGCTTAAAAAATTTGGCGTTGTTGTGCCTGAAGGACATGCAGCGTTTTCTGTTCCAGAAGCTGTAGAAGCTGCAAAATCTCTTGAAGCAGCAGGTCACAAAGTTTTTGTTGTTAAAGCACAAATTCATGCTGGCGGTCGTGGTAAAGCTGGCGGAGTTAAAGTTGTAAAATCAGTTGACGAAGTTAAAGACAAAGCTTCTCAAATTCTTGGCATGACTTTGGTAACACCACAAACTGGACCTGAAGGAAAAGTTGTTAAAAGACTTTACATCGAAGCTGGTTCAAACATTAAAAAAGAATACTATTTATCAGCAGTTGTTGATCGCAAAACTAAATCTGTAATTTTCATGGCGTCAACTGAAGGCGGTATGGAAATTGAAGAAGTTGCTGAACATAGCCCAGAAAAAATCATTTCTGTAAAAGTTGATGTTGCTTCTGGAATTCAAGGTTGCCATGCACGCAAACTTGGTTTTGCTTTAGGATTTAAAGGCGAAACTCTAAAAAAATTCTCAAAAGTTGTTTTCTCTCTTTATAAGGCATTCAACGAAACCGATGCTTCACAAGTTGAAATCAATCCTTTGGTTGAAACTGCAGAAGGCGAAATTGTGGTTCTTGATGCTAAAATCAATTTTGATGACAACGCTTTGCACCGCCACGACGACATCAAAGAATTGCGCGATTTAGACGAGGAAGAGCCGCTTGAAATTGAAGCTTCTAAATACGACCTAAACTACATCAAGATGGATGGAAAAATTGGTTGTATGGTTAACGGCGCTGGTCTTGCAATGGCAACAATGGATATTATTCAGCTTTACGGTTCATCTCCCGCCAACTTCCTTGACGTTGGAGGTGGTGCAACTCGTGAAAAAGTAACCGCTGCATTTAAAATCATTCTTTCTGATCCAAACGTAAAAGGAATTTTAGTTAATATTTTCGGCGGAATTATGCGTTGCGACATTATCGCCAACGGAATTTTAGAAGCTGCGAAAGAAGTTAGCCTAAGCGTGCCTTTGGTTGTTCGTCTTGAAGGAACTAACGTGGAACTTGGCAAAGAAATTATCGCTAAATCTGGTCTTGCTGTAATCTCGGCAGATGATTTGGCTGATGCCGCAGAAAAAATTGTTAAAGCAGTAAAAGCTGCAGAAATTTCAAACTAATTTTTAAAAAAAATGTCAGTTTTAATTAATAAAAATACTAAAGTTATCTGCCAAGGTTTCACTGGAGCTCAAGGCACATTCCACTCTGAACAAGCAGCTGCTTATGGCACAAAAATGGTTGGTGGAGTTACTCCCGGAAAAGGCGGAACAACTCACTTAAATCTTCCAGTTTTTGACACGGTTTTTGATGCACGTAAAAAAACTGATGCCAATGCTTCTGTAATTTACGTTCCACCTCCATTCGCAGCTGACGCTATTTTAGAAGCAATTGATGCTGAAATTGAACTAATTATTTGCATCACTGAAGGCATTCCAGTTTTAGACATGGTTAAAGTTAAAAAAGCTTTATGTGGTTCTAAATCTCGTCTTGTTGGTCCAAATTGCCCTGGAGTTATCACTCCTGAAGAATGTAAAATCGGCATTATGCCCGGTCACATTCACAAAAAAGGTTCAATCGGTATTGTTTCAAGATCTGGAACGCTAACTTACGAAGCTGTTCACCAAACCACTAAAGCTGGTCTTGGTCAAAGTACTTGTATTGGTATTGGTGGCGATCCTGTAAATGGCACAAACTTTATTGATTGCCTCGATATGTTCTTATCAGATCCAGAAACTCAAGCCATGATTATGATTGGCGAAATCGGCGGAACTGACGAAGAAGAAGCGGCAGAATTTTTAAGACTTGAAGCTAAAAAAGGTCGTAAAAAACCTACAGTTGGCTTCATCGCTGGACGCACTGCCCCTCCAGGACGCAGAATGGGTCACGCTGGTGCGATAATTTCTGGTGGAAAAGGTGGTGCTGATGGTAAAATTGAAGCTATGAAATCAGCAGACATTGCTGTTTCCGACAGCCCAGCTTCTCTTGGAAAAACCATGTTAGAACTACTTAAAAAATAACTATATCAACACCACAAAATAACCCATATACCACTTAAATTTAACCAATACATAAAAAATATATGAACGATCGCAAAAAAGCATTAGACGCAGCATTAGCACAAATTGATAAAGAATTTGGTAAAGGTTCGGCCATGAAATTTGGCTCACGCCCAATAACTGATATTGAGGTAATTCCAAGCGGTTCTTTAGCTCTTGACGTTGCTCTTGGAGTTGGTGGATATCCGCGTGGTAGAATTATTGAAATTTACGGTCCTGAAAGCTCAGGAAAAACCACTTTAACTTTACATGCTATTGCTGAAGCTCAAAAAGCTGGATTATCCTGCGCTTTTGTTGATGCCGAACATGCTTTTGATCCTTCTTACGCTAAAAATCTTGGTATAAACCTTGATGAAATGATTATTTCTCAACCAGATAATGGTGAAGCAGCACTTGAAATTGCAGACACTTTGGTTCGCTCTGGTGCAGTTGATTTAATTATTATCGACTCAGTTGCAGCTTTAGTTCCACAAGTTGAACTTGAAGGTGGAATGGCTGATAATCAAATGGGTTTGCAAGCGCGACTAATGAGCAAAGCTCTTAGAAAATTAACTTCTACAGTTTCAAAAACTAATTCTACCGTAATTTTCATTAACCAAATCAGGATGAAAATTGGTGTTATGTTTGGCTCCCCAGAAACAACTACTGGTGGAAATGCTTTAAAATTCTATGCTTCCGTTCGCTTAGACATCCGTCGTGGAACTGCAATCAAAGATCAAGAAGAAGTTTTGGGAAATGAAACCAAAGTTAAAGTTGTAAAAAACAAAGTTGCTCCACCTTTTAAAACAGCAGATTTTGAAATTATCTATGGCGAAGGAGTTTCTCGTTTGGGCGAAGTTATTGAATTAGCTGTTAAAAACGATATTGTAGAAAAATCTGGTTCTTGGTACGCTTATAAAGGAAACAAGATTGGACAAGGAAAAGAAAACGTTAAAACTTATCTAAAAGAAAATCCAAAAGTTGCTTCTGAATTGGAAGATTTAGTTCGCGAAAAACTTGGTGTTGCAAAACATAAAAAATCTGATGCAAAAGAAGAAACAGCTGATAAAAAACGCAAAGCTGAATAATTAATTAAAAAAAGGCTTGGAATAAATTTTTCCCAAGCCTTTTTAATGCACCCGTAGCTCAACTGGATAGAGTATCTGAC
>CAYWVI010000049.1:0-8335 GCA_964461905.1 uncultured Rhizobium sp.
ATTCGTGGCACTGAGAAGCCAAAATCATGCTTCGACAAGCTCAGCATGACTATGATTTAATGGTATTAACCTACTTTAATACGCTAATAAGGATAAGATTATTTATTTGGCATATCTGCGTTGGTCGAGTTTGTCAAAACTATAATAGAGTTGTGCTCAAAACGGTCTTGACAAGCCTGAATAGTAAAAGATTAATTATTTTTTTGCATTTGTTCGCGCGCCAATTCTCAAGCGAAGGGCATTTAATTTAATAAATCCGGCAGCATCTTTTTGGTCATAAACTGAATCTTCTTCAAAAGTGACGTGAGCTTCAGAATATAAACTTTTTGGCGATTTGCGAGCAACAACTGATGCACTGCCTTTGTAGAGTTTTAGAGTCACAACACCTTCAACATTTTCTTGCGATTTGTCGATCAAGGCTTGCAGCATTTCGCGTTCTGGCGAGAACCAAAAACCGTTGTAAATCAAGCTGGCGTAGCGCGGCATTAATTCGTCTTTCAAATGTGCAGCTTCACGATCTAAAGTGATTGATTCAATTGCGCGATGAGCAGCAAGCAAAATTGTTCCACCTGGAGTTTCGTAGACGCCACGAGATTTCATGCCGACGAAACGATTTTCAACCAAGTCTAAACGCCCGATTCCATTGGCACCGCCAAGTTCATTGAGTTTAGTTAGAATTTCGTGCGGTTTCATTTTTTTACCGTTAATGGCGATTGCATCACCTTTTTTGAATTCAATTTCAATTAATGTAGCTTTATTTGGCGCATCTTCAGGGCTGACAGTTCTTTGATAAACATATTCTGGCGCTGGTTTTGATGGATCTTCCAAAACTTTTCCCTCGCTTGAAGTGTGAAGCAAATTGGCATCAACTGAATAAGGTGATTCGCCGCGCTTATCTTTGGCTACAGGAATTCCGTGCTTGTCAGCGTAAGCAATCAACTTGGTGCGCGAGTTTAAATCCCATTCTCTCCAAGGTGCGATAATTTTGATGTCGGGTTTGTTGGCGTAGTAAGAAAGTTCAAAGCGCACTTGGTCATTTCCTTTACCGGTTGCACCGTGACAAACTGCATCAGCACCAAGTTTTTTGGCAATTTCAATTTGTTTTTTGGCAATTAATGGACGCGCAATTGATGTGCCAAGCAAATAGACGCCTTCATAAACAGTGTTGGCGCGAAACATTGGAAAAACATAATCACGCACAAATTCTTCACGCAGATCTTCAATAAAAATTTGTTTCACACCCATCTTTTTAGCCTTAGCGCGCGCTGGTTCAAGCTCTTCGCCTTGGCCTAAATCGGCAGTGAAAGTGATAACTTCGCAACCATAATTTTCTTGCAACCATTTCAAAATAACTGAGGTGTCTAAACCGCCAGAATAAGCCAATACAACTTTTTTGATTTTATTTTTTGCAGCAGATTTTTTTTCTGTTTTCGGAGTTTTCATTTGAAATTTGAGATTGATGGATAAAGATATTTTTTGAATTTTCTTAAAACCGCTTGAAAGCTTGTCCACAGCGACTCTGCAAGCAATATCAAAAGATAAAAAATAAAATGCAAATAAAAGAACTTCAAACTCGCGAAGAAATTTTTGAAAGCTTCGATGTCTTGGTGCAAATTTATGAAAATTTAAACAAAGAAACTCACGTTGACGACATTTTAAACATGATGCAGCGCGGCTATAAAATGGCGGGAGTTTTTGAAGATCCACAAGTTGAAAATGGACGATGCATTGGCATTGTTGGCATCAGAATTGTAAGAAAATTACATTACGGAAAAATAACCGAAATTGAAGATTTTATGATTGACCGCAAAAAGCGCGGAATCGGCGTTGGCAAAATGTTGATGCGCTGGGTTGAGTGGCAATCAGCAATTTTTGACTGCAAGTCAATCGTCGGCAACTTAGAAACCAAAAGACTTGAATCGCAAAAAATTTTCTCACGCGAGAAGTTTATTTTGGATGGCTTTTTCTTCAAAAAGGATTGCAGATAAATGCCGCAAAAAAAGCGTTCAAAATTTCAATATCGTTTCCACAAATATTTCATAATTCCAATCAAAATTCTTAGGCTGTCAGTTATTGATACTGTAAGGCAAGACGGAATTGAACATGCGGGATATTTAGCTTTTTTAAGCCTGCTTTCACTTTTTCCATTTTTGATTTTTTTGGTGGCAATTATTGGCCTTTTTGGCGCTTCTGAAATTGGCGCTCAAGTTATTCACATGATAATTTCTTCCGCTCCAAAAGAAATGGCAGCAGCTTTGAACCCTAGAGTTGATGAAATAATTTCTGGTCCACCACAAAGTTTTTTAACAATTGCAATTTTAGGCGTAATTTGGACCGCTTCTTCTTCGGTTGAAGGTTGTCGCACAATATTAAATCGCGCTTATCGCGTCGCCTTTCCGCCGCCATATATTTTTCGTCGACTTATCAGCATTTTAGAATTTTTTGTGATAATTTTTATTGTCATCGTCAGTATTTTTGTTTTTGTAGTAATTCCATCTTTATTCGAAGGCAAAAACACCGAAGCGATATTTAGATTTTACATCGATTTTGACTTTCTGTACATACGCTATTTTGCAATATTTGTCTTACTAACCTGCACAACTTCTTTGCTTTATTTTGCCTTACCAAACGCCAAACAAAAAATCACTCAAACTGTTCCCGGATCAATATTGGCAGTGTTGCTTTGGATGTCGGTTGAAAAACTTTTTTCAATTTATTTAAACAATTTTCACCAATTCAACTTCGTCTACGGCTCGCTTGCTGGCATGATGATTTCTTTGATGTTTTTTTATTTAATCAGTCTGATTTTTATTCTTGGTGCTGAATTCAATTACCACTTTCACCGCACTTATCAGATTTTTTTGAAAGAACGTCGCTAATGAAATTTCCTTTTTGGCCAAATCCGGTTGGTTATCGCAATATTGATTTGGGTTTGTCGCGAGTTTTTCAACTGTTGCAAAGACTTGGAAATCCGCATTTAAAACTTCCGCCAACAATTCACATTGCAGGCACGAATGGCAAGGGTTCGACTCTTTCGTTTTTGCGTCAAATTTTTGCAGAATCTGGGCTGAAAATTCACACTTACACCTCGCCGCATTTAGTAAATTTTAATGAAAGAATCGTTGTTGCTGGACAGGAAATTTCTGACGAACTTTTAAATGAAATTTTAACCGAATGCAAAATTGCTTCTGAGCAAGAGCCAAAAATCGCCGTCACATTTTTTGAAGGAATAACCGTTGCTGCTTTTTTGGCTTTCAGTCGCATTTCAGCCGATTTACTTTTGCTTGAAGTTGGAATGGGCGGCAGACTTGATGCCACCAATGTTTTGCCAGAAGTTTTGGCTTCGGTGATTACGCCGATCTCTTTTGATCACACTGATTTTTTAGGAAAAACTTTGAGTAAAATCGCTTTTGAAAAGGCGGGAATTATCAAAAAAAATTGCCCAGTTATTGTTGGTAAACAAAAACTTTCAGCACGCAAAACCATTGAAAATCAAGCTCTGAAGCTTGATTGCGAAATAAAATTTCTTGGTAGTGATTGGAAAATAAAAAAGAATAAAGCGGGATTTTTATTTACGGGTTTTGGTCAAAAAATTTCTTTGCCACAACCTTCACTTTTAGGAAAACATCAAATTGAAAATGCCTCGGTTGCCATTGCTACCGCGCTTTGCCAAAAGAAATTTCAAATTAATGAAAAACACATTCAAGCAGCGCTAAAAAAAACTTATTGGCCAGCGCGTTTGCAAAAAATTACTTCTGGTAAATTTGCTGAAATTTTACCAAAAAATTATGAATTATATCTTGACGGAAGTCATAATATTCAAGGCGCAACAACGATCTTAGAATTTATCAAAACCAAAAAACCCGCTAAAATTATCGCAATTTTTTCAATGCTTGAAGACAAAGATTGCACTGGTTTTTTAAGAAAGATATCGGCAGAAATTGATGAATTAATTGTATTAAAAATTCCTAATGAGGCCAAATCTTTAAAGGTTAAAACAATTAAAAAAATCGCAGAAAAGCTTGTTATCAAAACACAAATTGCCAATCAATTTAAAGATGCTTTTAGCAAGGTAAATCTAAGTGATGAAAATGTGGTAATAATTGTTTGCGGATCTCTTTATTTAGCTGGAGAATTTCTTGCGCAAAATGAAATTACTTAGTTTGGTGTATTAGATAACCATAAAGCTGAGAGATGCTTGTTCCGTGCAAAAATTATATCAAACTTTATTTTGGTATATACCAAATTATAAATCTTTACTCTTATTTTTTCAAAGTATTTTTGAGGAAAAATTGTGACAAAGAATATAAGCTGTATCAGGTGATACAGCGTTATTCTTCGAACAAATTTTTACCAAAAAGACGAAGAAAAATAAGGGTAAAGATTTATAGTTTGGTATATACTAAAGTAAAAAAATATTTATCAAATGATTAGAAGTTTTCTTTATAAAAAGTTTAACAAACTTTCCAAGTCCATTGCCAAGAGATTAAAAAAACTCTCTAGATTCTTTAGAGGCTTGAAATTTTATAAAGTTAAAAAAGAAAAAAATAGTTATCTAATAATAGCAATTTTGAGAATTCGCAACGAAGAGTTGATTTTGCAGGATACTTTAGATCATTTAGCTGATTTTTGTGATGGAATAGTGGTTTATGATGACGCCTCTACAGATAAAACTGTAAAGATAGCCAAAAATCATAAGAAGGTTTTATCAATTTTAAGAAATAAAAAGTGGGAAGGAGAAATAAGTAAAAGACTTTTGGCGGAAACTGAGCAGCGCAGACTTTCTTTAAAAGAGGCTTTAAAGTATAGTCCGGAGTGGATTTTCTGTGCTGATGCCGATGAAAGATATATCGGAGACATAAGAAAATTTGCATCTAGCGCTGAATCCAAAAATATTGATGGTGTCAGGGTATCTTTGTTTGATGCATATATGACAAAAGATGACTGTTCTGACTACAGAGGTGGAAAGCTAATTAATTTTAGAGATAAATATGGTCCAGAAAGAAGAGATATATTGATGATGTGGAGATCTGATTCTAACGCATATTATGTTGGTCTTGATAAAAGAGAGCCATCTTTGGAATCAAAAAGAATTTGTACAAAGTTTTATTGTCAGCATTATGGTAAGTCGATATCGATTTCTCAGTGGGAAGAGACTTGCGAATATTATTCTAAGCATTTTCCCTATGAAACTTATGGCAAGAAATGGGATTTAAGAAGAGGAATGGCAATTCATAAAAAGTCTGATTTTGATACCGATTTATTCAGATTTAATGAAGAGTTATTCAATAACGCAATAAAAACACACCCAAGTAGCCCAAGCATACTTTTTACAACTCACTTTCTAAAAGGATTTACCGGATCTGAATTGGCAATTTATGATCTGGCAAGAGAATTCTTGGCTCGAGGTTATGAGGTTGCTGTTGGATCTTTTGAAAATCAAATGCCATTAATCCAATTTTTTGAAGAAATTAATGTACGTATTATAGATTTAAAAAATATTGATTCAGAATATTTCGATTTTGTTTGGTCTCAACATTTCACAACAATTGAGTTGATTGTTGCAAAGGGTTTGCGTGCTAAAAAAATAATATTCTCCTCGCTTTCTCCTTACGAGCCGCTTGAGTCTCCTCCTTTATGCATAGATAAAATTTCTTTATTTTTGGCTAATTCAGACGAAACAAAAGATGCTTTATGTAAAATGGGAGTTTCGCAAGATGAGGTAATGATATTTCCAAATCCAGCTTCGCATGAGTATTTTGAAGATACTGAGCCTAATATAGATGTGAAAAAGCCAAAAAAAATTGCTGTTGTTTCAAATAGAATTCAATCGGAGATTGAAGAATGCGCAAAAATTCTTGCGGAAAGCGGAGTAATTTTTGATTTCTTTGGATTTTATAAAAATGTCAAAATGATTACGCCGCAAATCTTGAAGGAATATGATTTGGTGATAACGATAGGAAGAACTGTGCAATATTGCTTGGCTATGGGAAAGCCAGTTTATTGCTATGATAGATTTGGTGGACCTGGATACATTGTTGAAGAGAATATGCAGCTTGCTAGATATTATAATTTTTCAGGAAGGTGTGTAAAAACACAAAGAAGTTCAGAAGATATTGCCTTGGAAATAATGAGTAAATTTGAAGAGGCTGTAAAGAACATACCTTTTAATAAAAAATATGCAAAAGAGAATTTTTGCCTAAAAAGCAATGTGGACAGCGTTTTAAGTAGAATAAATAATCAACAAGAATCTGATTTGGTCAAAAATATAAAGGCAAGACAGGGTATATTTTATTCCAACAATCCCGCAAGTTAAAGTTAACTTTAGTGAATGGTGATTAGCGGTAATTATATACTTAACACATAAAAAGATTTGACTAGTAAATTTCTAGGTGTTTAATTAATGTCATTAACAACATTATTTAACTGCCTAAATTATGAATTTACTAGAATTTCAGCAAAAGTTTTCAACTGAGCAAGCTTGCCGCGATTGGCTTGCAGAGAAGCGTTGGGGAAGTAAAGAAAATCCAGTTTGTCCACACTGTAACGCAAAACAAATTTACATCCACTCAGACGGAAAACTTTTCAGTTGCTCTGATTGCAAAAAACAATTCACAGTTCGCATCGGCACAATTTTTGAAGATAGCCGACTTCCTTTGTTTAAATGGTTCATTGCCATTTACCTTTTTACTTCTCTCAAAAAAGGGATTAGTTCAATTCAACTTTCCAAATATATCAACGTAACCCAAAAGACTGCTTGGTTCATGCTTCATCGCATTCGTGAAGTAATGGACAACAGCGGCGACAATAATTTGTTTAATGGCACAACTGAGATTGACGAGGCTTATTTAGGCGGCAGCGAGTCAAACAAACACGCGAATAAAAGGGGTAAGACCGAAAAGACAGTTGTTATTGGTATGGTTAATCGAGAATCACACACAGTTAAAGCTATGAAGGTAGCCAGCGCGGAAGCGGAGCATTTATTGCCTAAAATTTACATGAATGTTGCGGACAACTCAACAATCGTCACCGACACATTGCCAGCTTACAAAGCTTTAAAGAAACACTACAGTCACAAAACAATCAAACACTCGGCTGGTGAATATGTTAAAATTGACAGACATACAGCTTTTAAAATTCACACAAATTCCATTGAAGGTTTTTGGGGTGAGTTAAAGCGCGGCGTAAAAGGAATTTACCATTGGGCGAGCAAGAAGCACATCAACAAATATTTAAACGAGTATTGCTTCCGCTTTAACGAAAGAAAGATGACGGATTTTGAGAGATTCGCCGTTTGGTTTGGTAAATGCGAAGATAAAAGATTATCTTATGCGGGATTAATTAACTAAAATTAAATTTATGACAAAAAGTAAAAATATCGCGCCCTCTGAAAGCAATAGAATAAAGTCTTTAGAGGCTAAAATGAATAAAAATATCGCGGGGGTTATGCCAATTCAGACCGAGTTAGTTTTTGAGGTAGAGATAGAGAAGGAAATTAATGGGGTTCAAATGGGTGTCCTTAAGGGAGGAACTCCTTATTTAACTCAAACAGGCTTGGCAAAGCTTTGCGGAGTTCCAAGAAAAACAATATACAATATTGACCAAGAATTAAACACGGCAACTCAAGGTAAAGCCAAAGAAAGAGCGGACAAAATTAGAGAATTGCTTAAAACTCAAGGTTATATTGAAAAAGATTTGTTTATAAAAATTAGAAATGGTTCTGACGCTTATAATGCCTATCCAGATAGCGTTTGTATGGCTCTTTTAGAATATTTTGCTTTTGAAGAGAATAAAAAAGCTGCACAACAAAGTTTTAGAATATTAGCTCGCTCTTCTTTTCGTTCTTATATTTACAATTTAGTTGGCTACAAATCGGAAACCAAACAACTTGATAATTGGAAATATTTTTTAGATAGAGTTGATATGAATTTTGATGTAGTACCCGATGGTTATTTTAGTATTTTTAAAGAAGTTTCTGGTCTAACAGTTTCGCTAATACGAAGTGGAATAATTATTGATGACCACACAATCCCTGATGGTAGCGTGGGTGGTTGTTGGGGGAGATACTGGACGGATAATCAATTAGAAAAAGAATTTGGAGAGAGAATAAAATATTCACATAACTTTCCTGAATATTTTCCTCAAGCATTATCAAATCCTCAAGAGCCTTGGTGCTATCCTGATAGTGCCTTAAAGCATTTTAGACAATGGTTTAAATCAGAATATATTTTTAGTAAATTTCCTGATTATTTGTTGCGTAAAGTTAAGAATTTGAATCTAACTCACGAGCAGAAAAACAAGATTCTTGAGGCTGTTAGACCGAAAGAAATTCAAG
>CAYWVI010000050.1:0-8293 GCA_964461905.1 uncultured Rhizobium sp.
ATATTTACCAAGGTTTTGTTCAAAAATCACTCCTGGAGCAAAAAAGAAATTATTAAAATTAAATGCATATTTATAGTTTAAACCAAGACCGTAAGCGTTTGACCAGTTTTTTTCTGTAATATAAACAGTTTTATCTGTATAATAACTTTCCATTTGAAAGGTTGTTTTTGTATTTACAAAATCAATTCCCAAATAAGAACCTTCAGTTTTATTAACAAAATTTGATTTAGCGGGTTTTTCTTTTTGAGATATTGGCTGTTGTTTTGGTTGAGTGTCGGGAGATGGTGTGGGAATTGGTGTTGGTTTTTTCTTTTGAGGTTCTTGAATTGGTTCTTTTGGTTCTTCTTTAACAATTTGAACTTGGTCTTTAGGTTTTATAACAACAATTTTTTTAGCTTTTTTGATTGGTTTTTTGGCGATAATTTTTTTGATTTCAGGTTCTTTTATTTCTGTTTCTACTGGCGCGGGTTTTTCTACAATTACTGGCTTTTCAATGATAATTGGTTTTTCTATTTTTTGCGCGCTTGGCAATGTATTAAAATCTACCTTGTGAAAAGGCTCAACCTCTCTAGCTAACAAAAGAGAGGTGAGATTAAAAAAAGTAGTAAATACAGCAAAAAATAGAGTTTTTTTCATTAATTTTTAATTTTGTTTAAAACCTTTTCTAAGGTATTTTGAGAGGTGATTTTAAAGTGTTCAAAAAGATCCGAAGCTTTACCAGAAGCTCCAAAATCATTCATTCCAATAAAGATTCCATCAGATCCAATTACTTGATGCCAACCTTGTGAAATGCCAGCTTCAATTGCAACTTTGATGGTTGATTTATCGCCAAGAATTTGGTTTTTATAGTTGTCATTTTGTTGTAAAAAAAGATCTAAACATGGAACAGAAACAACGCGAGAATCAATATTTTGAGCTTTTAATTTTTCGTGAGTTTCAATTGCAATTGAAACCTCTGATCCAGTTGCAAGTAATACAACTTTAGGATTTTTGCTTTCTAAAATTGTATAAGCACCAAATTCGCAAGAATTTTTTGGAGTAAATTCTGTTGGTAAAAAATTCAGATTTTGACGAGTTAAAATCATAGCCGATGGTGTTTTTTTGCTTTTTAAGGCAATTTCAAAACATTCAATCGTTTCGCGAGCATCAGCAGGACGAAAAACATTTAAATTAGGAATGCCGCGCAACATTGCCAAATGTTCAATTGGTTGGTGAGTTGGGCCATCTTCGCCAAGACCAATTGAATCGTGAGTTAAAACATAAATTACTTGTTGTTTCATCAAAGCTGAAAGGCGAATCGCTGGTTTCATGTAATCAGAAAAAACAGCAAAAGTTCCGCCATAGGGAATAAAATTACTATGCAAAGACAACCCATTCATAATTGCTGCCATCGCATGTTCACGAACACCGTAGTGAATGTAGCGTCCAGAAAAATTATCTTTTGAAATTGCTTTAGTGTGAGAAGTTTTAGTTAAAACTGATTCGGTTAAATCTGCAGATCCGCCAATTAATTCTGAAAGTTCGTTAGTTAAAAATTCTAAAGCAATTTGTGATGATTTGCGCGTTGCCAGAATTGGTTTTTCATTATGAAGTTTTTGTTTAAATGTTTGAATTTTTTGCTCAAAATCTTTTGGTAAATCTTTATTTAAGATTCGATTAATTTCTGATGATTTTTCTACGTCAAGTTTAGCAAATTTATCTTCCCAATTTTTTCTTGTAACAAAAGATCTTTCTCCTGCTTTAAGCCATTCTTGGCGTAAATCTTGCGGAATTTCAAAAGGTTCATATTGCCAATTTAAAGTTTCGCGAACTTTTTTAATTTCTTCAGAACCTAGTGGTGAGCCGTGACATTTTTCAGTTCCACCTTTAGTTGGAGATCCAAAGCCAATTGTTGTTTTACAAGCAATCATAATTGGTTTATCAGAATTTTGTGCTGCTTTTAGTGCATTTCTAATTTGTTCAAAATCATGACCGTCAATTTCGAGCACATTCCAATTACATGCTTCAAAACGCATTTTCATATTTTCAGAAGTGGCAACTGAAGTTTTACCATCAATTGAAATTGAATTATCATCCCAAAGAACAACCAATTTATTTAACCCTAAATGCCCAGCAATTGAAATTGCTTCTTGAGAAATTCCTTCCATTAAACATCCATCGCCAGCGATTACATAAGTTTTGTGATTAATTAAATCTTCGCCAAGTCGAGCAGATAAAAGTTTTTCACCAAGTGCCATTCCAACAGCATTTGTAAGACCTTGACCTAAAGGACCAGTTGTGGTTTCAATTCCATCTAAGTGACCAAATTCTGGGTGACCAGCGCATTTAGCATGGATTTGGCGGAAATTTTTTATGTCATCAATTGTAATGTCTTTATATCCAGTAAGATAAAGTAATGAATAAATCAGCATTGAACCGTGTCCAGCAGACAAGATAAAACGATCGCGATTAAGCCAATCTGGTTTGCTGGAATCAAAATTTAAAAATTCGGTGAATAAAATTGTTGCAACATCAGCCATTCCCATTGGCATTCCGGGATGTCCTGAATTAGCTCGCTCAACGGCATCAATTGATAAAAAACGTATAGAATTTGCAAGATTGGCAGTTGAGTTGTTTTTAGTCATTTTAAAAAGGAAAACAGTAAGAAAAGTTTGATTGATTTTTTAAGAGCTTAGAAGAAATTAGGTGACGTTATTGTTAGAATCAACTTTGAAAATCTCCTTTTAAGTCTAATTTCAACTACCAAATGCCAAAACAAATTATTCAGCAGATTAGAAATTCTGAAGGTGGTTATACTCCTCTTTTTAGACTGCTTCCAAACTTAGTTACTTTAACTAGTTTATGTATTGCCTTAACTGCAATACGCTATGCAATGAATGGAAATTTTGTGATCGCATCAGCTTTTTTGTTATTTGCTGGTTTCATGGATGGAGTTGATGGCAGATTGGCAAGATTTTTAAATTCTAGTTCTGACTTTGGTGCTCAGCTTGATTCGTTGGTTGATTTTGTGAACTTTGGAGTTACTCCCGGATTCGTGATTTATGCTTGGGTTAATTCTTATGGTGATATTTACGGTTTAGATTGGGCATTAGTTTTATTTTTTGCAGTTTGTGGGGCAATAAGACTAGCTCGTTTTAATGTTGATTTGTCTCGCGAGTCAGTAAATCCAATTTTAGAAAAATATTTTTTTAAAGGAATTCCCGCTCCAGTTGGAGCTGCAATGGCAATGTTGCCAATGGTTTTAACTTATGAATTTGGAGAGGGATTTTATTCAAATCAAATTTTAGTTATTTGCTATACAGCTTCTCTAGCAGTTTTAATGGCAAGTAGAGTTCCAACAATTTCGATCAAAAAAATCCCAATTAAAAATGACAGTGTTTACATTACTTTATTAATTTTGGGTTCAATAATCATTGGTCTTTTGCTTAAACCTTGGTCTACATTGGCAATTATTGGAATTACTTATGCTATCTCGATTCCAATCACAATATTTTCTTATGTTAAAATTGAACTAACTTCAAAAAGAAAATAGCCAAATTTATGAAAAATAAAATTCTGATTTTAAACGGTCCAAACATCAATATTTTGCATAAGAGAGATAAGTCAGTTTATGGAGCTGCTTCTCTTGAAAAAATAGAGCATGACTGCCTAGAGCTCGCTAAAGAACTTGATCTTGAAGTTGAACTTCGTCAATCAAATAGTGAAGGTGAGCTGGTAAGTATAATTCAAGAAGCAATTGATAATTTTGATGGAATTATAATTAATGCTGCAGCTTACACGCACACTTCAGTTGCAATTCGTGATGCTTTAGAAATTTTTTCTGGTGCAAAAATTGAATTACATATTTCAAACATTTTTAAGCGTGAAGAATTTCGTCACCATTCATTTTTAAGTGATGTTGTCGACTCTGTAATTTGTGGTCTTGGAGTTGATGGTTACTCAATTGCGCTGCTTGCAATTAATAATATGGTAAGAAACTAAAAATGACTCCACTAAAAATTTTAGAAATATCTAAATCATTTTCTCGACCAGTTTTAAATGAAGTTAGTTTTGAAGTTAAAACCAATGAAATTTTTGGTTTTATTGGTTTGAACGGAATGGGAAAAACAACCCTAATTAAAATTATTCTCGATTTACTCGATCAAGATAATGGTGAAGTTGAGATTTTTGGAATTTCGCGTGTTTTGCCTGAAGCTCGTAAAAAGTTGTGTTATTTGCCAGAAAAATTTCAGCCATCTGCTCATTTAAAAGGTGAAGAATTTATCAAATTTGTTTTAGATTTTTATGGCAAAAAATATGATGCCAAAAAAGCGGAAGAAATTTGTATAAATCTTGATTTGAATTTTGAGGTTTTAAAGCAGAAGGTAACAAAATATTCAAAAGGAATGACGCAGAAACTCGGGCTTTTAGCTGTTTTTTTATCTCAGGCAGAATTGATAATTTTGGATGAGCCAATGAGTGGTTTGGATCCTAAAGCCAGAATTGCTTTAAAACGTGAACTTTTATCCTATAAAGCCAGTGGAAAAACAGTATTTTTTAGCTCGCATATTTTATCAGATATGGATGAAATATGCGATTCAATTGCAGTGCTAAATAATTCTAAAATTGTTTATCACGGAACGCCGCAAGAATTTAAAGTAAAACATCAACAAGATAGCTTGGATAAAGCATTTTTAAAAGAAATTGGAGTAAATTAATGACTGCAAAAATTATCGATGGTAAAGAAATTGCCGCTAACATGAGGCAAGAAATTTCTGAACAAATTAAAGAAATAAAAAATAAATTTCATGTTACACCAAGTCTTGCCGTAATTCTTGTGGGTAGTGATCCAGCAAGTGAGGTTTATGTTGGAAATAAAGAAAAAGCTGCACATGCAGTTGGCATGAATTCAATTCAATTTAAACTTGCTGCCGATATCTCTGAATCAGAGTTAGTTTCAAAAATTAAAGAGCTTAACGAAGACAAAAAAATTCACGGAATTTTAGTACAATTACCTTTGCCAAAACATATAAATCCACGCAATGTAATTCATGCTATTGATTATAGAAAAGATGTTGATGGTTTTAATGTAATTAACGTTGGAAAACTATCAGTTGGTGATATTGAAGGTGAAGATCGTGCTTTAGTTCCTTGTACGCCACTTGGTTGTATTCACTTATTAAAAACTGCTAAAGGAGAAAAGTTAGCTGGATTAAAAACGTTGGTTGTTGGTGCATCAAATATTGTTGGTCGTCCTTTGGCTAGACTTTTAATGATTGAGGGTTGCACGGTTACAATTGCCAATAGTTCAACTAAAGACTTAAAAGCAGAGTGTTTACAATCTGATGTAATTTTTTCTGCTGCTGGGGTTCCAAATCTAATCAAAGCAGATATGGTAAAAAAGGATGCGGTAATTATTGATATTGGAATTAATAGAGTTGACGCTGGAAATAAAAAAACCAAACTGGTTGGAGATGTTGATTTTGATGCTGTTAAAAATGTTGCATCAGCAATTACTCCAGTTCCGGGAGGAGTTGGTCCAATGACAATTGCATTTCTTTTAAAAAATACTTTGGACTGCTGCTTAAAGATCATCAAATAATTTTTAATAACCTAACTAATATTTTTATCTATTATGTCGGACGAAATAACTCATTTAATTAACCAAGCAAAAGATCAAGCAAAAAAAGATGGAGTTGCTAATTTCTTTGTAAAACACGGTAAAATTGTAAACCGTTTAATAATTTTAACTTTGTCTTTGGCATTGGTTTTTGTTGTTTATAATTCAATTAAACAATCTCGTCAGTCACAATATTCTGAATATTTTCATCAAGCGTTATTCTATGAGCAAGTAGGTGATGAGGCTTCTGCCAAAAAAGAATTGCAAAAAATTTATGATGCAAAATCTGCGCCA
The DNA here is from genome assembly GCA_964461905.1 of uncultured Rhizobium sp. GTDB lineage: Bacteria > Pseudomonadota > Alphaproteobacteria > Rickettsiales > UBA1997 > UBA2645. The sequence goes on from CAYWVI010000050.1 coordinate 5,894, forward strand.
AGTGGCGTTAGATCTTTAGCATCTTTAAGATTAGCTGCAATTTATTTTAACGAAGGAAATAGATCTGAGGCCAATAAAATTTACACAGAAGTTAATCAATGCAGATTTTGTGATTTGTATATTAAAGGTCTTGCTGGATTTTTATTGGTAAAAAATTGGATGTCAGATGAAGGTGAGGTAAATAGAGAAGATCTAATAAAAAGAGTAGAGACAATCGAAAATTCTAGCAAAATTTTTAAATATCACATTGCAGAGCAAAGATCATTTTTTGAAGCAAAAAGAGGAGACTTTAAAAAATCTTATCAAATTTTAGAGTTAATTGAAAAAAGCTCTGAAGCACCGTTATATCTCAAAGAAAGAGTCAAAAATGAAATGCAAATTTTGATTTCAAAAGGCTATGATCCATTAACAGGAACTGTAGTTGGAGTTATTGTCGATGCTCCAAAAGAAGAAGTTGCAGAAGTAAAACCGCAAGAAAAAAAGTAGATGCAAAGATCTTATCTTCATTTTTTTGTTGTTGTATTTCTTCTATTCTCTTGCTCGAAAGATGCTTCTTATGATAAAGAAAAAGCTGTTTTAGCGTTTGTTGCAGAAGATCTTGAAATTGATAAATCTTTAGAAGAAAAAAAAATTAATATTTTAGAAAGTCAGAAAAACTTTTCTTGGGTTGGATCTTCTAGTTTTCAAAATCAAAAGATTGAGAATTTTTCTAAAAATTTTTCAATTGGCTCATGGTCAAAAAAAATTTCTTTCGATAAATCTTTAAAAACATGGTCTTTTTATTCAGGAAGTAAAAGCGATCGTTTTGTTTTTTCTCCAATAATTAAAGACAACAAAGCTTTTGTTTTAACAAGCGGCGGAGCTTTAATTGCGCAAGATTTAAAAGCTGATAAAAAACTATGGAAAACACGAGTTTTTCCACGTCGATATTTAAAAAATTATCAAACCCCAAAAATTGGATATGCTAACAATAAAATTTTTGCCATCGCTGGAAGTAATAAAATAGCTGCGATAAATGAATTAAATGGCGAAATTTTATGGTCAAAAGACATAGCCGCAATTCCAATTTCTTCTCCAGTTCCAAGCGATGATCTGATTTATGTTTCAACAAATGACAATAAGCTTTACGCCATGAACCAAAGTGACGGCGAGTTGCAATGGATTCATTCTGGAATTTTTAGACCAACTGCCATTTTTGGTGCCGCAGATCCAGTGATATATAAAAATTTGGTTATCGCCGCTTATTCTTCTGGAGAAATTTATGCAATTAACAAAAAAACTGGTGAAAGCGTTTGGTCGCAAAATTTAAATTTAAACAAAGCTGTAAATTCTGATTTTTATTTAAACGATATTGACGCAACTCCGCTTGCCAAAGATGATGTGGTTTATTCAATTGGAAATGGCGGGTTGATGATGGCGATAAAAGCAAGTGACGGCAACTATTTGTGGAAAAAAGAAATCGCTGGAATCATTGATTTTTGGCTAGTTGGCGACTTTTTATTTGTGATAAATAATGACAATAAATTGCTCGCAATTCACAAAAAAACCGGCGGCATAAAATGGATTTTGCAATTGCCAAATTTAAAAAAAGACAAAAAGCCACAAACAAAAATTCTTTACAGTGGCGTGGTGATGGCTGGCGGAAAATTGTTGATTTCAGAATCTAGCGGCAAGCTTTTGGTTGTTGATCCAATTTCTGTTAAAATTGAAAAAACCTATCAAATTGGCGCAAAAATTTCGCACGCGCCAATAGTTTTGAATGACAAAATCTATTTTTACTCAATTGGAACATTCTTAAGCGATTTAATTGAAATTGAGTAACGGAGATCAAACACAAATCTCTCGCTCTCAAAAAATAGCGTGCGTCACATCTTTGCGGCGGGGCGATGTAAACTATTTTATAACACTCGACACATCCTTTTAAAAAAATGACAGAAACAAAACCTCTTTTAGAAAAACAAAAAATTAGCGATTACAAATACGACGCAAAAACACGCGAAAAATTCTGGCAAAATTACTGGAGGCAGCAGGGGATTTTTTCTTTTAAAAATGATAAACCAAAAGCAGAAACTTTTGTAATCGACACGCCGCCTCCTACAGTTTCAGGGCTTTTGCACATGGGTCACGTTTTTTCTTATTCTCAAGCCGATTTCGTTGCGCGTTTTCAAAGAATGTTGGGAAAAGACGTTTTTTACCCAATGGGATTTGATGATAATGGTCTTCCAACGGAGCGTTTAGTTGAAAAAATTATCGGCAAAAAAGCTGGAGTTTATGAGGCGGAAAATGGTCACGGAAGTTTTGTTAAAAAATGTCGTGAAGAAGTTGAAGCGGCTGAAACCGAGTTTGAAGCTTTGTTTAATTCGATCGCGCTTTCAGTTGATTGGAACGAGAAATATCAAA
>CAYWVI010000051.1:0-7460 GCA_964461905.1 uncultured Rhizobium sp.
TGGATGTTGGTCAATCTTTAACTCAATTTGTTGAAGAGCATTTGGCAAAATCTGTGAAGAAACATTTTGACACTGCAATTCACGCTGATGTTCATTTTTCTAAAAATGGTCATTTGTTTAAAGCTGTAGTTACAGTAAATGAAGGAATGAAAGGTGGAATTGCGGTTAAAAGTAACGCAGAAGCTGGCGATGTTTACGCGTGTTTTATTGAAGCTTGCGAAAAAGTAGAAAAACAACTTCGTCGCTACAAAAGCAGAATTAAAAATTATCGCAGAATAGGCGGTGGTTTAAAATCGGTGGAGCCAAATTATAAGGCGGTTGACGCAATGAAATATATCCTTCCTCCAGTTGCTTATAATGTTTTTGAAGAAATGGAAAGCGAAGAAAAAGATCAAGCTTCAGGAGTGATTGCTGAAAAAACTACTAACATTGAAGAGTTGACAGTTGACGAAGCAATTATGAAAATGGACTTATCAGATCTGCCAGCTTTGGTTTTTATCAATAGCATAAACAAAAGATTAAACGTGGTTTATCACAGAAAAGATGGCAACATCTCTTGGATTGATCCACAAGTATAAAAACAAACAGTAATTAATTTAAGACGCGTAAAAGGAGGTAAAAGGAAAATGGATGTTGTAGTTAACGGTCGTGGTAATCTTGAAATGGCGATTCGTGCTTTCAGAAAAAAAACCCAAAGAGAAGGTTTAGTTAAAGAAGCAAGAAGACGTAAAGCTTTTGAAAAACCTTCTGAAAAAGTTAAAAGAAGAGCTGAAGAAAGTATCGCAAGAAAGAAAAAGGCTCGCAGAGGCGAATCTTTTAATTAAGAACCAATAAATATTCTGAGTTTTTAAAGTTATATTTAGCTTTAGAAACTCAGATGTTTCCCTCAATATTTTACTCCCAAAAAACTCCTAAAAATTGCTATGAAGCTTAATCACAAAGATAAATCTCTTCTGCTTTTTATTTTTGCATTAATTGTTATTTTGTGGGCAATATTTTCCTTTTTTTCTAACATATTTTTCTTTGCTACTTCAGGAATTTCTGATGTTAAAAAACTTTCAGTTTCGGATGAGAAAAAATGGTTAAATGTTTCAAGACCTCTTGAAGTTTCTGATTTGAAAGATCGTTTAATTTTACTAGATTTTTGGTCTTATTCTTGTGTTGCTTGCATTCAGAATCTTCCAGAAATTAAAAAACTTGAAGAGCAATTTGGTAGTAAATTAACAGTTATTGGAGTTCATTCAGGAAAATTTGAGAATGAAAAAGATCCAGTTGCAATTAAGAAAGCAGTAATTCGTTACGATATTTCTTATCCGGTAATCGATGATTCTGACTTAAAAATTTGGAATAGTTTTGAAGTTAAGGCTTTGCCAACTTTGGTTTTAATTAATCCTCATGGAAACGTTATCAAAACATATGTTGAAGAAGATTTAGAAAAAATCAAAAGCGATATCAAACACTTTGTTTCTAAGTATAAGTTCCAAGTAAATCGTGAACCTTTACCAATCCTTCTCGAAAAATTTAATACAATTGGTAATGTTTTAAGCTTTCCAACTAAACTAGAATATGCCGCTGATTTTTCTTATAAATCTCGTCATCTGCCAGTTATCTTTATTTCTAATTCTGGGCAAAACACTATAATTGCTAGCTCTCTTTCTGGAGAAATGGTTCTTAAAATTGGTTCTGGTAAGAAAGGTTTTGAAGATGGTAGTTTTGATGTTGCATCCTTTAATTCTCCACAAGGAATAGCTTATCGCTCTGGTAAACTTTATGTTGCAGATTTTGGTAATAACGCTGTTCGCGAAATTAATTTTAAAGATGGAGTTGTTAGAACAATTATTGGTTCTGGAATTCGCGGAGATATTATTTCTGAAGACTTAGATGCAAAAGATGCTAATTTGTCTTCACCAACAGATGTTGATTTTTTTGGTAATGGAATTGCTATTTCAAACTCGGGAACTCACCAAATTTTATCTTACAATCCAAAAGATGAAACTATTTCAGTATTGGCTGGAAACGGCATGGAAGGTTCTGAAGATGGAAAATATCCAGAAAACTCTTTGGCGCAAACTTCAGATATGTCGGTATTTGGGCGTAAGCTATATTTTGTAGATGCAACAAGTTCTGCTTTAAGAGTTCTTAGTGAGGATGGTGAGGTGCAAACTTTAGTCGGCGGCAATCTCAAAAAATCTGGTCATGTTAATGGTTCAAAAGATCAGGCACTTTTACAACATCCACTTGGTGTTTTAGCTGATGATACTGGGGTTTATATTGCGGATAGTTATAATCAAAAAATTCGTAAATATGATTTTTCTTCAAAAAAAATTCATGATTTAGTTGGTAAGAATCGTGGAGATAAAGTTGGATCTTCTTCTATCAGCGAATTTGATGAACCAGAAGGAATGATCGCAGTTTTGGATCGTTTCTATTTAGCAGATTCTAATAATAATCGAATTTTGGTTTTAAGCCGTGGTAGTTTTTCAACAGATTTATTAAATGTAATGCCACCTTTAAAATTGCCGAAAGAAGGGTTTTTACAATATCTTCCAAATCTGCAAAAATCAGAAGATATTGTGGTTAAATCTAACTCAGAAATATCAATAAAAATTGATTTAAAGAATGGTTGGAAAATCAATGAAGATGGACCAAGTTTTGTTAATTTACTTGAATTAAAAGATGATAAAGAAGCCAATTTAGTTTCGAGTTTTGATTGGCATTCGGTGAAAAGCAAAGATTTAAAAATATCTAAGTTAAAAGATGGCAAAACCTATGTTTTACAAGGTTCAATATATTATTGCGAAGATAAACCAAATGCTTTGTGTTATATTAAAAGCTATGAGCAAAAAATAACCGCAGAATCTTCAGAAGAAGGTAATAAAATCATCATCAAGCTTGGCTATTAAAGCTTTATTGTTGGGTTTTTTTGTTTGTAATTCAAATTGTTCAGATTGAAAAAATCTCTTCTTTTTTAGAATTGAGTTTTTATCATTCGCGTATCTTTCTCAGGCTAGGTTTAGCAATATTCCTAGAGTCTTTCTTATCTTTAAAAAAAACCAAAAATGTCAGCAAAAAAACAAGACAATTCTAGTGCAATGGAAGAAGTAATGGATCACTCTGTAAATACAGAATATTCTTCAGATTCAATAAGAGTCCTAAAAGGTTTAGATGCTGTACGTAAACGCCCCGGAATGTATATTGGTGATACAGACGATGGCAGTGGTTTGCATCACATGGTTTATGAAGTTGTTGATAACGCAATTGATGAAGCTTTGGCTGGTCATTGCGATGCTGTTAATGTGGTTTTAAATTCTGATGGTTCAGTTAGCGTGCGTGATAATGGACGTGGTATTCCTGTTGATATTCACAAAGAAGAAGGAGTTTCTGCTGCAGAAGTAATCATGACACAACTTCACGCAGGTGGTAAATTTGATCAAAATTCTTATAAAGTTTCTGGTGGTCTTCACGGTGTTGGTGTTTCTGTTGTAAACGCTCTCTCTGATTGGTTAGAACTTAAAATCTGGCGCGATGGAAAAGAGCATTCTATGCGCTTTAAACATGGTGAAGCTGAAGCTCCATTAAAAATTACTGGTGATGCTAATGGTAAAAAAGGTACTGAAGTTACTTTTCATCCATCGCATGAAACTTTTGCCAATGTTCTTGAATTTAGCTATTCAACTCTGGAGCAGCGTTTGCGTGAGCTTTCATTTCTTAACTCTGGCGTAAAAATTATTTTAAAAGATTTGCGTGGTGAAGAAGAAAAAGAATCGGTGTTGTTTTATGAAGGTGGAGTTGAAGCTTATGTTAAGTTTTTGGATAAAAGTAAAAATGCTGTTCATCAGACTTTAAGCATTCTTGGTTCTGATAAAAACAATGGCATGAGCATGGAAGTTTCAATGCAATGGAACGACAGCTATCACGAAAATATTTTGTGTTTTACTAATAACATTCGTCAACGTGATGGTGGAACTCACCTTGCTGGTTTGCGTGCTGCTCTTACTCGTACTATCAATAATTATGCCGCTGATAATAAACTTTTCAAAAAAGATAAAATTGTTTTAACCGGTGAAGATGTGCGTGAAGGTTTAACTTGCGTGATTTCGGTTAAAGTTCCTGATCCAAAATTTTCTTCGCAAACCAAAGATAAACTGGTTTCTTCTGAAGTTAGAACCTTCGTTGAATCGGCAGTAAATGACAAATTAGCTCAATGGTTTGAAGAGCGTCCAAGTGAAGCGCGTTTAATTGTTGGAAAAGCTGTTGAAGCTGCTCAAGCGCGTGAAGCTGCAAGAAAAGCGCGTGAATTAACTCGTAGAAAAACCTCGCTCGAAGTTTCAAATTTGCCAGGGAAATTGGCTGATTGCCAAGAAAAAGATCCAGCTCGTTCTGAAATTTTTATTGTTGAAGGAAACTCAGCGGGCGGTTCAGCAAAAGGTGGAAGAAATCGCCAATTTCAGGCAATTTTACCAATTCGTGGTAAAATTCTTAACGTTGAACGTGCGCGTTTCGACAAAATGCTTTCTTCAACAGAAATTGGAACTTTGATCACCGCACTTGGAACAGGAATTGGTGCGGAAGATTTTGATCCGTCAAAAGTTCGTTATCACAAAATTATAATTATGGCCGACGCCGACGTTGACGGTTCGCATATCAGAACTTTGCTTTTGACTTTCTTTTTCCGTCACATGCCAAAATTAATTGAGCATGGATTTTTATATATTGCTCAACCTCCGCTTTACAAAGTTAAAAAAGGTTCAAGTGAAGTTTACTTAAAAAATGAGCAAGCTTGGCAGTCTTACATTATTGAAAATGCCTTAAGTTCTGCGGTTTTAAAATCGAAAGCGGGCGATAGAACTGGAGCTGATTTGCACGATTTTGTTAGCAAATTGCAGAAATTTTCTCACCTAGTTCAATCTTTAACTCGTGTGATTCCAACCGAAATTTCAGAAAATTTAGCAGTTGCTGGAGCTTTTGATAAATCTTGGATAGGAAATGCATCTAAAATCAAATCTTTAGTTAGCAAAATTGAAAAAATCTTTGCTGCAACTTCCGATGAAGATGTTGAATGGAAAGCTTCTGTTACTGACTCTAACGATATTGAAGTTACCAAAGAAACCAGAGGTGTTAAAACTAATTATTTAGTAAAAAATTCTTACTTTGATTTGCCTGAAGTTTTAGCAATTGCACAAATTAAAGAACAAATTGCTGAAGAATTTGAAGGTAAAGTAAAATTCATTCGTGGTGAAGAAGAAAAAATAGCTACTAAACCTCTTGAGTTAATGGCAATTATTTTGGAATTAGGAAAAAAAGGTGTTTCAATTCAACGCTTCAAAGGTTTGGGTGAAATGAATGCTGAACAACTTTGGGAAACAACTCTTGATCCAGCAAATAGAACTTTATTACAGGTAAAAGTTGAGCAGTTTGACGAAGCTGACGAAACTTTCTCAACTTTGATGGGCAACGTGGTTGAACCGCGTCGTGATTTTATTCAAGAAAACGCGTTGAAGGTTGTGAATTTAGACGTTTAGTGAAATCAAATATACAACTCAGGGTTATTTTTGAGTAGTATATTGTTTTTTGTAACTTAGTTATTCCTTTAGCGGGAATTAATTTCTCTGCTTTTTGTAATTTTAATCATACTTTAAAATGAATCGCTGTTTTCTATTTAAAAGAGGATTTGTGATGAAACATTTAGAGGTAAAAATTAGGAACGAAAAATGAAAGACAAAATCCTACATTCTATATCAAAAATTCTTACTATAAGAACCTTAAGAGTGGATAGCCAACTTTCTGGACCGGGAAGAGCTCTGTTTCCTGGTCGTGGTTTTGAATTATTTGATCAATCTGTTTCTAGTGGTGTAATAGGTTTATATTCAATAAATGATGAGGTTTTTCTTCGAAACGCTTACTCAAAATCTTCACAAACATCTGACTTAGCAAGTAATCACGAACAATTTAATCCTCCTGTTAGCTGTATTGCTCTTGCACGTAGTATGGTTTCACGCGATAATTTACCTGAAACAGAATTAGGCTGTTCTCCTATTGGATTGTTTAGTAAGAATGGTTTTGAAGAATCTATAATGAAAAATGCCAAAGAGCTTGGTTTGAAATATTTTATTCTTAACAACAAGAGAAATATTGCTGATATTGATGAGATTATTGATGGAAAAATTCAGCCAGTTAAATTTTCAAATGAAATAGTTTCTTTTGATAGTAGGGTGCGTACCATCGAAGAACTGGAGCAGCAGAAACAGATTTTGGAAGGGATGTATGAAAAATTTATTATTAATAAAGCTAAGAAAGTTGTAACTTTTTACACTAGCTATCCAGCAGGTGTATATATTCATCCAATTAATGATGCAATTAACTTAGATATTGAAAATGCAATATCTAACGATCCTTCTTTAAATCCAGAATTTTACAAAAAAATGGAAAATTATTATAAAAAAATGAAAGAAGAGGAGAGTGGCAGAAAAGAGTCCAATAAAGTTCAAAATTCTCCTAATACAAGTGTTTCTAGAAGGGAAGAAGATAATTTTGTAAGCCAAGTTTATGAAGATTGGAATACTATTGGTCGTGGTGAATAAGACTTTAGCCCAGAAATATTAATATTAACGCTATATTTACAATTTGGCTTGTGATTAGAAAGTTTGCAATTTTTTTTAAAGTCAGTGTTAAATTTTTATCTAAAAGATCTAATAATTTATAAAGAGAAGGATCTTCATCGTAGCCTTGTTTCATTGGATGTTATTGATGCTACCACAATTCGTCGGGGCAAAAAAAAACTCATTTCATTTTCTTCCAACGATTATTTTGGATTGTCGCAAAACTTGGCTGTGAAAAAAGCGGCGATTGCAGCGATTAAAAAATTTGGCGTTGGCTCTGGAGCTTCGCGTTATGTAACGGGAAATAATTCGCTTTACAAAAAACTAGAAAGGCAAATTGCCCAAATGAAAGATTGTGAAGATGCTATTGTTTTTTCTTCTGGATATTCATGCGCAATTGGCGTGATTCCAGCTTTGGTAGGTGAGGGTGATTTAATTTTAATGGATCGTTTAATGCACTCTTCTGCAATTGATGGTGCAAAACTTTCTGGCGCAAAATTAATGCGTTTTCGGCACAATGAAATTTCGCACGCGCGACAAATTTTAACTGAAAATCGTAGCAAATTTAAAAAATGTTTAATTGTTACTGAAACAATATTTTCAATGGATGGCGATGTTGGTGAGGTTGAAGAGCTTTTAAAATTAGCTAATGAGTTTGACTGTATTTTAATTGCAGACGCGGCGCATGATTTATTTTTAAATTCTTGTGTAAAAAAATCCAAAGATGCGCATTTTTTACAGCTTGGCACTTTATCAAAAGCTGTTGGCTCACTTGGTGGTTACGCTTTGGGTAACAAAATTTTAATTGATTATCTGCGTAATTTTGCCAAGTCGCAAATTTATTCAACAGCTCTTCCAGCT
>CAYWVI010000052.1:0-1073 GCA_964461905.1 uncultured Rhizobium sp.
CTTTGTTTTTGCCTTAGCAACTGCAGATAATTTTATCAAATCTGGTCAAGTTAAAAACGCCTTAGTTATTGGCGCCGACACTTTATCTCGAATTGTTGATTGGAACGATCGCAACACTTGTGTTTTATTTGGCGATGGCGCTGGCGCAGTTTTATTGCAAGCAACCACCGAAGATAATTGCGGAATAATTGCTTCCGACCTTCATTCTGACGGCACTCTCAACAATATCTTAAAAACCAACGGCGGCGTTGCTTTAAATCAAAAATCTGGCTTCATTGAAATGACAGGAAAAGAAGTTTTTAAACACGCCGTTGAAAAAATGTCTAAATCTGTTATTTCTGTTTTAGAAAAATCGTGCCTCACCGTGAAAGACATTGACTTACTAGTTCCTCACCAAGCCAACGCCAGAATTTTAAATGCCGTTGCCAACAGACTTGAACTTGACGAATCAAAAGTGATCATCACCGTAGAAAATCAAGCCAACACATCAGCAGCCTCAATTCCCTTGGCTCTTGATTTAGCTAACTCACAACAAAAAATAAAAAAAGGTGATTTAGTTGTTTTAGAAGCCTTAGGCGGCGGCCTAACTTGGGGATCAATCGCGCTACGTTGGTAGTAATTTCTAAAGCATTATTACTACTGATGGCGGATTACTACTGATGGCGGATTCAGGCATAATGGCATAATTAAAAGTAGGTGGTTTTTTAGCCCCCTATTTTTCATTATGCTTTTTTAATTATGCCGCCCCAGCCCTTAGAACTCAAAATCATTCTCTCCTAAATTTATATTTCCAACCAGAGCAACTGCAAAATTGCTATTTGAATCGCGCACTATTGTTTGACCATTTTCAAAAGTAATTTCCAACGAATCAAACGAGATAACTTCTTCAATTGAGTTGATTTCTGAAAGATTAATCTTATCAATTCCAAGCTCAAAATCTTGAATTAAATCTCTTGAGGAATCTGTTGAATCAAGAATTGACGAGTAATTAAACGAATCAGATCCAAGACCTCCATTCAAATAATCGTTGCCCAAGCCGCCAACTAATATGTCGTCACCTTCGTAGCTCCAGA
>CAYWVI010000052.1:1173-7444 GCA_964461905.1 uncultured Rhizobium sp.
ATGCGCCATCTAAATAATCGTTGCCCAAGCCGCCAACTAATATGTCGTCACCTTCGTAGCTCCAGACAGAATCATTACCTGATCCAGCATAAATTATATCATTGCCGAAGTAAGTGCGGATAGAGTCATTGCCACCATAAGCGTAAATAACATCATCGGAATTATTTGAGCCGTCAATTGCTTGCGCATTATCATCCCACTCTGATTTAACAACAGCTCGTGAGGCAAGACTCAAGGTTGATCCATTGGCAAATTCTAAAGTCTCAATTCTATGATATTGTCTATTAGCGTCCAAAGATCCGTCATAGTAAAACTGATTGGTAATTAACAAAGAATCACCCGGAGAAGATTTAATATAAATACGCATATTATTACCCTCTCTGCGTATTACTAAATCATCGGCAACAATACCCTCTCCAAATCTTATAACGTCATTAGCGTCATTTTGTGCAATGGTAACTGCATCATAAATATTATCATTGCCATCACCTTTGTTAAATACATAAACGTCATTACCAGATGCGCCATCTAAATAATCGTTGCCCAAGCCGCCAACTAATATGTCGTCACCTTCTCCGCCATAAATTTTATCACTTCCATCTGCGCCATAAATAGTATCATTGCCAGAAAAACCCGAAAGAGCATTATCAAGATCACTTCCTTTTAAATAATCATTATAAATTGACCCATCAACATTCTCAACATTAACTAAAATATCTCCTTCCGCATCACCACCCTTTCCAATTCCAGTAGCTAAATTCACATCAACTCCAGAACTAGAGGAATAGTAAACAGAATAATCATTGCTACCATCTCCACCATCTATGTAGTCAGCTCCACGACCACCTTCTATCACGTCGTAATTTCCAGCTCCACTAATAAGTCTGTCATTTCCGCCTCCTCCATAAATAACATCATCCCCAACGCCACCCTGAACATAATCATCACCGTCGCCGGCGTTTATTGTGTCGTTACCGAGGTCATCGATTATGTAGTCATTTTTAGAGGTGCCGGTTATTGTTGTGTTGTTGCCGTCGCCAGAAATTGTGTTAATTGATGATTTAAACCAATCGGCGGTTTGAGAAACTAGGTTTTTGGAAATTTGGTCGGTAATAAAAATTTCTTGGTCGAAATATGTTTTTGTTAATTCGTCAATTTTTTTATCAATAATCGATTTGATGTAATCTTGATTTAAAGATCCTGAAATTGTGCTCTTAACGCCTAAAGCAATAGAATTTTTAACTGCGTTTTCAATTTTTAATTTAACCTCAATAAAATTGTTTTGGCTGCTCAAAACAAAACTTTGATAACTTTGCAAAATCGCTTCTGAAATTAAATTTGCGACTGAGTTAGAAAGTTTTTGGTTTAAATCTTTGCTAAGATTTTTGTAGTTCTGCAGCAAATTGTGATAATTTTGAGAAATAACATCTGCGGAATTATTTAACTGAGTTATAATTGCCGAAGCCTGAAAAATGTTGGCTTCAACGGCAGATTTGAATTCATCAATTTCAGCAATTTTCGCACTTATTTCAGATTGAATATTTTCAACGCTTTTTTGAATGTTTTCAACTTCTGCTAATGAGCTTTGGTTTTTAATATCTTCAACAATTGCAAGAATTGTTTCGTTAATACTAAAACTGTTCGACTTAATTAGATTTTCTAAAAAATCATCATTTAGTAAATTTGTGTAATCTTTAGTGATGAAGCTGTTTATAGAGGCAATTGTTAAGTCAATTTTACTGCCGAATAAATCTAATAATTTGGTGCCATTGTCAGAAATCTCTGATTTAAACTGATTTAAGTTTTCAACTGCCGAATTTTTTTCCGCACTTAACTTTTCATTGATTGAATTAATTTCTTTTTGAATGGCGGTTTTTAATTCTATTTTTGCTTCTTCGACATAAGCAAAATATTGGCTAACTTTTTCTTGATGGTTTTGGGTAATGTCTTGCGCGATTAGAGCAACCGAATCAATTGAATCTGAAACATCTTCAACAAAAACAGAAATATCGTCTTTTAAAAAGTCTAGATCAGTGTCGGCAATGTTTTGGTAGTAATTAGCAAATTCGGTAATTTTTTCTTCTAAATTAATAGCATTTAATTGATTCACCAAGTTTTGATATTCTTCGCTTAAAATGTCTATTTCCGCTTCAGTTAGCTGGTTAGCGAGTTTAATTTTTTCATTAATTGCGCTGTAAATTTCAAAAGCATCTTCAACAAGTTTTAAATATTTGGCAATTGTGTCAGAATTTTCGACCCCAAAATCAATTAGCAATTCTTTAATTTGAGCAAGATTGTGCTCTTTTAACGCCTGCAATAATTGCGTTTTTTGTTCAAGCGATTGTCCAACTTGATTAAAGATTTCGGCAATTTTGCTTAAGTAAGATTTTAATTCTGGAACGATAATTTCTGCCAATAGCAATTTGGCGTTAAACTCAATATTTAGCTTTGTTTCGCTGTAGTAATTGCGAATCAAAAAAGCTGATTCTTGAATCATTTGAAACTGCTGTTTTAAAGCACCGTTGGTAGTTTCTTGAATTTCTGCAACGGCATTTTCAATTAATTCAACAGTTTTAATAAACTCTTCAGAAAACTTGTTTTCAATAGTTTCAATTTTTGCAACAGCTTCTGAAATTTTGGTTAAAGCCTTAGATTGTTGAGTTGTGATTTGGTCAGCAAAATTGGTTTTTATGGTCTCGATGTTATTTTCGATTTGATCAGCTTGCTCGTCGAAATACTGCTTCACGGCAACCGCAATAACATTTTGGTAATTTATGAAAGCGTCACGATAAGATGAGGCACTTCTTAAAATACTTCTTTCGATGCTTCTTATTTGATCTTGAAAATTGCTGAAATTTGCTTTGGCTTCATTGGTTATTTTTTGCTCCAATTCTTTAATTTTGTTAATCTGATTTGTGAATTCAGACTGCAAATTATTGGCAACTTCTTCAAACCTTGTTCTTGCCTCTGTAATTGAAAGATTTGCTTCGTCTTTTATGAAATCGGCGTAATCCTGCGCAGCTTTTATTCCAACCTTAACGCTGTCAATTGCAAGATCTAACTGAGCTTTAATGTTTGAAATATTTTCTTTAAATTGCCCTTCAACATTGTTGGCAATTTCGTCCAAAGTATTTTTAATATTTTCAACATTTTGCTGATATTGTTCGGTTAAAATTTCAACCGAATCTTTGGCTAAATTTTCTAGCTGATTGGCAGCGTCTTCAATTTTAGATTTAACTTCTTGAGTTAGGTTTTGAGAGGCTTCTTTAATTGAATTTACTTGGTTTCTTACTTCTTCAATTTGCGATTTTACGACATTTTTAACTTCGTTAATTTTGCTTTCTATCTGACTTTTAAACTCATCGCGAATTTCTTTGAACTCATCAACATAAGAATTTTTTATTTCTTCATATTTATTTTTTAGCTGATCTTCGAGGCTTTTTACTTCATCAATTACATTTTCAATTTCACTTCTAAATTCTTTAACAGTTTGAATAATTTTGTTATCGTTTATCATCTCGATGTAAACGTTGAGATGAGTTTTAGCGTAGCTTTCTAGTCTTTTTTCTAAAGCTTCAGTATCACCATTTAACAAAGCTTTAATTTCATCTTCACCAACAATGTCTTTGGCAATTTGCGGCAATTGTTCATTGATAAATTTGGTCAAAGAAGCTGAGACTTTTTCTTTTAAAGAATCTTCAACGCCCGACAAATCGCCTTTTAGAATTTTTACTAAATTATCGGCAGAAATAATATCGTTTAAATCTTTTGGTAAATATTGGGATAATGCACCAGATATCTTTTCTGATAAGGCGATTGATAGTTGCTCTTTTAAATAATCTTCTGCATCGCCGCTAACTATTTTTTGAACTAAATCGGTTGGAATTTTAAAATTGTTAAATTGAGCATTAATTTTTCCAACAACATTGCCAATTAAAGCATTTTGAATTTCTTCGCTATTGCCCGTCGCCACAATTGCCAAAAAGTCATTTTTAAGCAAAATATCGCCTAAATCTTGAGGCAACATTTCTGACAATTGATAAGAGGCAAAACCAATAGCTGATTTAATTAAAGCTTCTTCGATATTGTCAAACTCACCTTTTATCAACGCTTCAATTTCGTCTTTTCTTAAAATAATTTGGTTGGTAATTTTCAACATTGTTTCGGCATTTTTCACAGCCGCAATCACGTTATTTGAAATGCCAATAGACGGGCCAACAACAGGAAGAGCTTGGGCAAGAGCGGTTAAAACTGAGGCAATATCAGAAATATTTCCTTCGACAATTCTGTCAAAAATTGATTCATTTCCTGAAATTTCGTCTAAAGCAGCTTGTAGAGCAATTGCCGCCAAAGGTCCAGCTCCTGGAATAAAACTCACAGCAATAACCGCAGCCATTTTGATGATTTCAACTTTTATATCATCAACAAACTTTCCGGCTTTCTTAAGCTCTTCTTCTATTTGCTTTAAAGACTCACGAACATCGTCTCTGGCTTCTTGAATAGTATCTACAGCATCATTTATGGCATTTTTTGCTTGTAAATATAGCTTTTCAAATTCTTCTGGCGCAACATTTGCTACCAATTCATCAATTGCTGCAATTGCATTGTCGATAACTGGTTTTATTAGCTCATCTTCAACTGTTTTTGCTAATTCTTTTAAAGCGTTACGATATTCATTCCAAGCTGGGCGCACAACTTCGTCGCGAACATATTGAATCGCATCAACAACTGGATCAACAGCCATATGAACAGCGTCATCAAAGTCACGACCAATTTCTTTTGCGTTATCTTCAAGTTGTTTTAGTGATTGCTTTGCCTCATCTTCTAATCTTTTTCCAGACTCTTTGAAAGAATCTTCAACCGCTTTTAAATCACCTTCCAAAGCAGCAGATTGTAAGTCTTTTGTTAGCTCATAAAGATTTTTAACATTATTTTCCGCAGTTTCGACAACAAGCTTAACGGCATTAACTGCATTTTGAATGACTATGTCGTCAATTGCTTTTCCTAAGTCTTTTATACCATCTTCTAAATCGGCTAGCTGCTTTTGAACCTCATCTTCTATTTGCTTTCCAACTCTCTCATATTCTTCGATTACTTTTTTAACAATATCTTCGATTGACTCTTTGATGTCATTAACCATTTCTTCGATATCGTCTCTGATATCTTTAACTCTTTCTTCAATCCAATTAGTGGCATCTTTAATTGCTTCTCTAATTGCGTCAAATGGGTTAAATCTATTTCCACTCATGCTATCTCCTTAGGCTTTTGTTATTGGTTTTTATTAAATGAATCTCCTTGCGAAGTAAAAATTCTTTTTACTGATCCGTCTTTTTTTCTAACAATTACTTTAACTTCTTTGTCGCCAAAGGTGCTTTTCTTTAAATCCAACATCACTTCTTGGCGAATTTTTTCATCGTCATTGGCGATAATAAATTCGGTTATCCAAACGTTATTTCCACTGTTAAAATCACTCATTTTTAAAACATAATCGCCCGACTCATAAGTTTTAGAAATTTCATCAGACAAAAAAGCCCAGCAAACAATAGCTACTGGGTTCATTTCTTTGTGGTAAAATTTATATTGACCTAATCTTAGCGAAGGAGCGATGTAGGCCAGAATGTGACCAGAAGTGAAGTGTTGGTGATAAGAAGATTTTGCACAAAGATAGGTTGAAACTCCCAGATCTTTGTAAAAGTTTTCGAGATCGGATATTTTTTTAGTAATTGAGTTGCTACTCTTGTGATTTGAATACGACTTCTTTTGTGAAAATGGGCTATTTGATGATTTCATGGTGTGAAAAAATGAGTTTTGTTTTATGGGCTTCGTACTTTCTAAGTATTTATTTCTCGTAAATAAGTTTCAAGCCAAAAGCTTGGTTTTATGCAGCCATCCCTTCGCAGGGAGAAAAATTTAGAAAATTATTTCCCTAAATCTAACAATGATTATTATGGCAAATCGCTACCGCCAAGGCGTCGGCCTCGTCTTCGGTTTTGAAATTTGATTTTGGCAATAAAATTTTCACCATCATTTGAATTTGGTGTTTTTCTGCCCTGCCCACTCCAACCACTGCTTTTTTTACTGCTGTTGTTGAATATTCAGAAACTTTTAAACCACACAAACTCAAAGTTAAAATTAAAGCGCCGCGGGCGTGACCTAGTTTTAGAGAAGAAAGAGGATTGCTGTTCACAAAAGTTTCTTCAATTGCCGCTTGATCTGGATTGTAGGTTTTTATGATTTTGGTTAATGAATCGTGAAAATGATGCAACCTTTC
>CAYWVI010000053.1:0-7200 GCA_964461905.1 uncultured Rhizobium sp.
ATTTGCGGCGCATCATTTTTTTGATGGCGTTGCGATTTAAAATGAAAGTTGATTTTAAATTTACGTCTAAAACCTGATTAAAATCTTCGTCTTTCATGCGCAAAATCAGGTTATCTTTGGTGATTCCTGCGTTACAAACCAAAATGTCAATTTGACCTCCAGCAAGTTCTTCAGCCTTGTCAAACAAAGCTTCAACCGCCGCAACATCAGACAAATTACAAGCAACATATTTTACATCGCCACCCATTTCAGCAGCTAGCTCTTGCAACCTTTCTTCTTTGGTTGAAGACAAAATAACTTTTGCACCTTGCTTAGCTAAAGTTTTAGCAATTGCCGCACCAATTCCACCAGTTGCACCAGTTACTAAAGCGTTTTTTCCTGTGAGTCTGAACATAGTTTTTTATTTTTAGTTTAAGGGAAATTTAGTTTATTTTTTGTCAATAATGTCGATTAGATGATTCATTTTCTGAATATCTTTTTTGTTGTATCCAGAATTTTCTTCAATGTAGGAAGATCCTTCTTCAACTACTGAATCTGCCTTATCTTTAACAACTTCGTTAATTTTATCGTCTAATTCATCTTTTTGTTTTGGAATTACTTTATCAAAATTTTTAACCACATCATCAAAAAATAATTTTACCGCTGGATTTAAAATATCCGCCGAACTTTTCATAATGTCGTGACATTTCGCGTCTTTTAAAAACTGTGGAAATTGTGGAGAACTTTCTTCAATTGTTTTGTCCGAGATAAATCCTAAGGCGTTTGTAGCAACGGAATATAAAAAACCAAAAACGATTGTTGTTTTTATTAAGCCGTAAAGAACTCCAAGTGAACAATCAAAAGATCTTGGCATTTTTTCTTTTAAATCACCCACTAAAGTTGAAACAGAGAATGTGTAAGTAATTAAAATTATGATAAATATTGTAGAGCGAGAAAGAAGATCAGCTAAAATTTTGTTGTGAGAATAAATGTTAACTAAATCAGCTAAAAATGGAGTTAAAAAATAAGATCCAACAAAAGCTAAAATCCAACCAATTAAAGAGAAAAACTCTTTGATAAACCCACGAAAAAAGCCAGTTGCAACAAAAATTATTGCAAAAGCAATAAAGATCAGATCTACAGTATTAAAGGTTGTGGACATGTTTATTTAAACTTAATTAACCGCAAAAACGGCAAGTTTTTTACAAATGATTTTGGCGATTTTAGTTCACCATTTTCATCAAGAAAAGTTTCAGTAAAGATTTTTTTTGCTTTTTGTTTATTCTTCTCAAATTTCATCACATTTTCAATTTGAGCATCAATGAATTTTTTAGTTAAATTTAAATCTGTGGATTCATCTTTTAAAAAAACCAAAAAACTGCGCAGAATAATTTTAGCAAGCGTCAGCCTTTTAGTGTAAAAGTTAAAATCAGTTGATTGGTCGTTTATTTCTTTCCAGATAAAATCAGAAATTTTGAAGCAAGATTTAACCCCATTTAATGCAGGTCTAAAACCAATTTCAAATGACTTTAAATTTTTAGGATTTGCGTAAAAATTTGCCAATCTTTGCAAAGCCAACTGATTGTTTTTTTCAACATCAAATCGAGCGTAAAGTGCTAAACGAATTTTATCGCGAATTTTTTGTGAATGAAAATTTTCTACTTCAGCTATTTTTTCAGATGCTTTTTTATTCTGATAATCAATAAAAAATTCAGCCAAACTTACGCAACCATTTTCAAAAATTAATGGCAAAAACTTTTCTTCAATATTGCAAGTTGTTAGAGCTTTAACCAAGGTTTCATTATTCCAGCCTTCAAAAATGCAGATTGACAGAAACTCTGTTAAAATTTTTTCTTTGGTTTGAATCGAATCTAAAATCACAAAAAATAATTTTTTAATAAATTTAACGTATTAATGATTAATGCGTTTTTAAAAGCTAATTCTAATTCTTAAATCAAAAAATGACTACTAGTTCAAAACTTCTTCCTGTTCACAAAAGATTCGACATTTCATTTTCTCACGGCGAAGGAGTTTATCTTTTTTCGGAAGGTAAAAAATATTTAGATTTTGGTGCCGGAATTGCCGTTAACGCTCTTGGACATTGTCATCCAAAAATGGTTGAGGCAATCACTTCTCAAGCCAAAAAACTGTGGCACGTTTCAAACATTTACAATGTTGGCGAACTAAATAATTACGCTGAAAAATTAGTTAACGCCACTTTCGCCGATTACGTTTTCTTCTGCAATTCAGGCGCCGAAAGCATTGAATGCGCTATTAAAATGATTCGCCGCCATTTTTACGTTAAAGGTCAAGCGCACAAAAACCGAATCATCACTTTTACTGGCGCATTTCACGGCAGAACAATCGCCACAATTTCAGCGGCTGCAAAACCAAAATATCTCGAAGGTTTTGAGCCTGCCCTTCCCGGCTTTGACAATGTTGCCTTTGGCGACATTGAAGCCGTTAAAAAAGCAATTACCGAAAACACTGCCGGAATTTTAATTGAACCAATTCAAGGCGAAGAAGGAATTAAAGTTGCTGACAAAAAATTTATTCAAGAGCTGCGCAAACTCGCCGATGAAAATGACCTTTTACTAGCTTTTGACGAGGTTCAATGCGGAATGGGCAGAGTTGGAAAGCTTTTTGCTTACGAACATTTCGAAGTAAAACCCGACATCATTTCAAGCGCGAAAGCAATTGCTGGCGGATTTCCTTTAGGTGCTTGCCTTGCAACTGCAAATGCCGCAAGTGGAATGACACTTGGTGTTCACGGCACAACCTACGGCGGAAACCCATTGGCAATGTCGGTGGCGAATTCGGTTTTGGAAGTAATGTTGGAAAAAGATTTTTTCCCTCAAGTTCAAAAAGTGGCGTCCGAATTAAAAAACGCCCTGCAAGAATTACAAAAAGATTTCCCTGATTTAATCGACGAAATTCGTGGAGTTGGCTTGATGCTTGGCGTAAAAATTAATCAAAAAATTGAAAATACCGAAATTGTAAAATCTCTGATTAAAAACGGATTACTAACAATTCCAGCCGGTGAAAACGTGATTAGAATTTTGCCGCCGCTAATCATTACTTCAGAAAATGTTTTGGAAGCGAAGGAAAAAATCGCTAAAAGTTTGAGTGAATTTAGAGTTTAATTTTAGAGCTAAAATTTCAAATTGTGACCCTAGGGTCACAATTTGAAAAAAACCCTCCCCAAACCAATATTTTCAAGGAAAAACACCAAATGCAAATTTCGCTAGAAAATTACCAAAAACCACTCTTAGAAATTCAAGAAATAATCACCAAAACTAAGCAAAATATTGTTGAAACTCTCAACTACCAAAAAGTGGTAATGAGTTGGCAAATTGGCAAAATTTTGGAGCAACATTTGCTGCAAAATAATCGCGCTGAATACGGTACAGAATTTTTTAAGCAGCTAGAAAAAGACACGGCAATTCCCAAAAGAACTTTGTACCAAATGCAAAGTTTTTACAAAACCTACCCAACTCTTCCAAAGCCTGAAAGTAAACTAAACTGGAGTCACTACCGAACTTTGTCGGCGGTAAAAAATGACGAAACGCGAAAATATTTAGAAAATTTAGTTGTCGAAAATGATTTGGGTTCAAATCAGCTAGAGAAAAAAATTGCCAAAACAACTGCCCGAAAAATCAAGTACGCGGCAAGTAAAAAACCCACCAAACTTTCTGTGACGCGCGGTCGAGTTTTTTCTTACCCTCTGGTTTTAGGGGCGAATGAAGAAAAATGCGTTGACCTTGGTTTTAATATTTTTAGCGAAATAAAAACTACGCTTGCGGCTGGCGAAATTGTTGAATCCAAAAAATCTGGCGAAAAAATTTCGCTTAAAAAATTGCAGCTAAATTCTAAACAACTTCACACTTACAAAGCCTTTTTAACTCGCGTGGTTGACGGCGACACGCTGCACGTGACTCTTGATTTGGGCTTTAAAATTCAACACAAAGAAATTTTGCGACTTGCCAAAATTAACGCGCCAGAAATTACCACACTTGAGGGCAAAAAAAGTTTTGACGCGCTAAAAGAAATTCTTGCAGGAGTGAAATTTTTAATTGTTAAAACCAATAAAACCGACATTTACGGCCGCTACGTGGCGGATATTTTTTTTGCAGAAAATAAAAGCGAAACCAATTTGCAAAAAATTGCGGATGAAGGGATTTATTTAAGCCAAATGTTGCTAGATCGCGGGTTGGTTGAGGCGGTTTGATTTGTTGTAAACGTATTTACAGCTCGAGTTTTTGCAACAGGCTTGGCCATTAAAAAACTCTTACGACAACGCGTTTAAAAACCTAAAACAAACCGCGAACATCGTTAATTGTTGTTAAAATCATCAGCGACAAAATCATTGCAAAGCCAACTTGAAAACAAAAATTCTGCACTTTTTGCGAAAGCGGTTTGCGACGAACGGCCTCGATTAAATAAAAAAACAAATGCCCGCCATCAAGAACAGGAACTGGCAAAAGATTCATTACGCCGAGATTTATTGAGATCATCGCCATAAACCAAAACACAACCTGCCAGCCCATTTCAACAGTTTTTCCAGAATATTTAGCGATTTTTATTGGCCCGCCAAGTTCTTCAACTGAACGCTTGCCAACAATTAATTCGCCCAAAACTTGAAATATCGACAATGAAGTTTGATAAGTTTGCTTGGTAGCTTCGAAGAAACTTTGCGCAATATTTAAATCTTTTGTAATTATTTTTGACGCTGTAACGCCAAGAGTTCCTAGCTTCACCTCTTCACCAAACATGTCTTTTCTAACTTGACTAATAGGAGTTATTTTAACTTCAAAAACTTGTGAATTTCTTTCAATTTTAAACAATAATTCTTTTTGCGCTGAAGTTGAAATAATTGAGCGCAACTCGTCAAAGTCAGAAATTTTGGCGGAATTAACTTCTAAAATTTTATCATCTTTTTGCAAACCAGCATAAAAAGCCGCGCTTTCTGGCAAAACAGTATCAACAATTGGCAAAGCTGAGTTCAAACCATTTTGTTTTAATAAAACTGTAAAAATTAGAATCGCTAAAAGAAAATTAAAAACTGGTCCAGCAGCAACAATCGCCATTCTTTGCCAAACGTTTTTTCCTAAAAAAGATTTTTTTCTGTCAGATTTGGTCATTTTTTTAATCAACTCATGATCGGGAACAGAAGCACCATTGCGATCACCAAACATCTTCACGTAACCACCAAAAGGCAAAAGACATAATTTCCAGCGTGTACCATTTTTATCAGTTTTGTGAAATAATTCACGACCAAAACCAATCGCAAATTCTTCAACTTTAACACCACACCAGCGAGCAACTAAAAAATGACCAAGCTCGTGAATAAATACAATCGCCGAAATTATGCAGACAAAAGACAAAAAGTTGTGAAGAATAATTTGAGCAAGTTCCATAAGTTTTAGGTAATTAATTTTTTAGAAACGCCATTCTTCACGAACATGATGACAAGTGTAACCGTAAGGATTTTTCTTCAGATAATTTTGGTGGTAAGATTCGGCAGGATAAAAAGTTTTTGCTTTTGAAACTTGTGTAACTACAGGTTTTTTAAAAACTCCCGACTTGTTAGCATCGGCAATAACTTTAATAGCAACGGCTTTTTGCTCGTCGTTAAAATAAAAAATTTCTGAGCGATATTGGCTGCCAACATCATTTTCTTGGCGATTTAAAGTGGTTGGGTTGTGAATTGTGAAATAAAATTTTAATAGTTTTTCGTAAGAAATTTTTTGCGGATCAAAAGTAACTTCTACAGATTCTGCATGACCTGTTGTGCCTGTTGAGATCAACTCGTAAGTTGGGTTTTCTAAATTTCCGCCCGTATATCCAACTTCTGTTTTTACAACTCCATTTAAACCATTTAACAATTCTTGCATTCCCCAAAAACACCCGCCTGCCAAAATAGCTTTTTCATTTTTTGCGGCGTAAGAATTAACGCTGAACATTGTCATAAAAATTATTAGTAAATATTTTAGCATTTTATTGATGAGAAATTGAGGAGATAATTAAGTCGCCACTTGGTTAAAATGACGACTTAATTTTGTAAAAATTAACGATTTGCTTCAGCTTCAATTACTAATTTTACTTTGTCAGAAACTCCCGGAATTCCGTAGTCGATACCAAATTCTGAGCGAGTAATTTCTGCAGTTGCACTAAAACCAACAGTTTCTTTTTGAGTGATTGGGCTAGTTCCAATTTTGTTAAATTTAACATCAAGAACAACTGGTTTAGTCACGCCAACCAAGGTTAAATCTCCGTAAACTTTTGCTTTATTTTTGCCAGTAACAACAACTTTGTTACTTACAAATTTTGCAGTTTCGTATTTTTCAA
Organism: uncultured Rhizobium sp.; assembly: GCA_964461905.1. GTDB lineage: Bacteria > Pseudomonadota > Alphaproteobacteria > Rickettsiales > UBA1997 > UBA2645. The sequence continues at coordinate 6,328 of CAYWVI010000053.1, forward strand.
CATTGAAAAAATCAGCACTTTTTAAATGTTGCTCAAACTTTGGCAAACCAGTGCTAAGACTAGCAATTTTAATAGTTACATCAACAGCCGAAGTTTTTGGAGATTTTTCGTCAAAAGTTATTGTTCCGTCAATATCAGTAAACTTTCCCGATGGATCTGAATAGCCAAAGTGATTTGCAAACCAAGTTACACTTGTGTGATTTTTTTCGATTTTATACTGAGCATTTTCAGCAAAAGAACCTTTATTTGCCGTTGCAAAAATAGCAAAAGCAAGAATCGCGATTTTTAAATTTTTCATAAAGTTAATTGTAGATTTGTTAAAAGAGCAGGACCAAAAAAACTAAGAGACAAAATTTGTTTCTCAATAGCTTAGCTAAAAATCGTTATTAAAAAATAAGCCCTTTATCAATTCGGAATACAAAAACGCGACATGAGTTGCGCCCTGCCTCGCGAGGATCCCCTTTTCGTATGTTAATTGGACATACAAAAAAAATAAAAAGATTAAAATCTTTAACTTTGTATATACTTTTTTGTAAAAAATGATTTAATTTTTTTGTTAATTACAACAAATTGCACCCAATAAATACAAGCTCTCACAAACAGAGTTGCCAATTAAAACTTAAAATAAAATTCAGCAATTCAAACTGTTTTGATATAGTTGCTTGCAAGTTAAATATTTGCTTTATAAGTTCCCCTCCTCTTTTTTGATTCTCTTAAAAAAGCTTCAAAAAATTCTTCGAAATTAAAGGTTAAAACATCCAAGTTTTGCAAAAACAAAACAAAAGCTTAACCAACATAAATTTCTCGGTTTTCATTTCATATCGCGGGGTAGAGCAGCCCGGTAGCTTGTTAGGCTCATAACCTAAAGGTCGT
>CAYWVI010000054.1:0-5006 GCA_964461905.1 uncultured Rhizobium sp.
TTTTTAGTTTTACATGAACGTTAGGACTGGGTTACAAACCCAGTCCTGCTTAAGGTCCTGCTTAAGTCCTGTTTTAGCTTAAACTTTCTTTAAGCAATTTTACCGCTTCAGAAATTCCTGTTTTTTTAATGCCGCCGCCAGTTACAAAATCTGGTTTTCCGCCGCCTTTGCCGCCGATTATTTTTAGTAAATCATTAGCGTTAAATTTGTTGGTAATATTTGCGGAAACAGAAATTGCGGCATTGGCCATTTCGCCGCTTTGATTAAACAGAATAATTATGCTGTCATCTTTAAATTCGGGTTTGTTTTTAATTTCGGTGGCGATGTCTCGGAAAATTTTTCCATCAATGTCATCAAAATTGTGGTGAAGAAAATTTTTGTCAGCGATTTTTTCTGATTTTAAATTTTTAATTTCTTCAAGCAGCGCGCTTTTTTTGAGAGCTTCAATTTCCTTATCTTTTTTCTTTAAAATTTCTTCCAAAGCCTGAATTTCAACTTCATTTTGGTAGGAATTGTCAATTTTTGCCGCGTTGTTCAAAGATAAAATCTCTGAATTTTTCAGCGCGATTTTTTCTTGTAATTCGGCAATTTTCTTTAGTTCAGAGTTTTTTTGTTCTTCTAAATATTCTTTGGCTGATTCAGAGCTTTTAGCCTCGATTCTTCTAATTCCAGAAGCGACAGATTTTTCAGAAATAATTTTAAAAATCTCAATGTCAGAAGTATTTTTAACGTGAGTTCCGCCGCAAAGTTCAACCGAATTTCCCATTGAAACAACGCGCACTTTTGCATCATATTTTTCACCAAACAAAGCTTCTGCGCCACTGTTTTTGGCTTCTTCTAAATTCATTAATTTTGTATTTACGTTCGCAGAATTTTTGATTTGTGTATTTACCAAATCTTCAACTTTCTGAATTTCTTCCGCAGTCATTGCGCGATTGAAATTGAAGTCAAAAGTGAAATAATTTGCATCAACATTTGAGCCTTTTTGCGAAATTGAATTTCCCAAAACTTCTTTCAAAGCTTTGTGCATTAAGTGCGTTGCCGAGTGATTTGCGGCGCGAGATTTGCGATTTTTTTCATTAACTTTTGCAACAACTTCATCGCCTTCTTTTAAACTGCATTTTTGATCAGAGAAAAAGTGAGCAAAAAGTCCGCCAGCGAATTTTTTGGTTTCAGAAATTTCAATTTCGTTGATTGTTCCTTCATCACCTTTTTGACCGCCAGAAGTGGCGTAGAACGGAGTTTGATCAAGAATTATGAAGTTTGAAAAAACTGCCAAAACTTTGGCTTTAGACTCTAAAGTTTCGTAGCCCAAAAATTTGGTTTCACCGTGTTTTTCTTTTAAATCGAAGAAAATTGTTTCTTCGGCAGATTCGCCAGAGCCTTTCCAGTTGGCGCGAGCGCGGGTGCGTTGATTTTCCATTTCTTCATTAAATTCATCAACGTTAACGCCTTTTTTTATACCTTTTGTTTGTAGAATTATTTGAGTTAAATCAAGCGGGAAGCCGTAAGTGTCGTAGAGTTTAAATGCAGTTTTTCCAGAGAAAATATAATTTTCCGTCCAAACTGTTTCTGATTTTTCCAATTCTTTTTCGATGATTTCGAATCCTTTTTCCAAAGTTTCACGAAATTTTTCTTCTTCGTTTTTTAGCGTTTCGATGATTACCGCGCGAGCTCTTGATAATTCAGGATAAGCGGCACCCATTTCATTAATCAAAACATCGACCAACTTAAACATCGAAACTTGGCGCGCGCCAAGTTTGTGAAGTTGGAGCATCGCACGGCGCATGATGCGACGCAAAACGTAACCGCGACCTTCGTTGCTTGGAAGCACGCCGTCAGCGATTAAAAAGCATGAAGAGCGTAAGTGATCGGCAATTATTTTTAATTCTGGTTTTGTGTTCATGTTTTGGAGACTTTAGTTCTTTTTTAATTTTATTTTTCTTCACTTTTGTCACCCCGTCTTCACGACGGGTGACAAAATTAAGAGAATTATAACTTATCCAACCTTGCGCTGGACTGGGTTTGTAACCCAGTCCAAATGTTCATTTTTGTTAATTTTTTTTTGCTTAGAGCTTTATTTTTTGGTGAGTTTTACATGAAAGTTAGGACGGGGTTACAAACCCCTTACTGCGCTTGGAATTGTAACTTATCCAACTAAATGAATTGCAATTTCTAGGGCAGGGCGTTTTCCCATTAAATCTTCAAAAATTTTAAGCATTTTGTTGCGTAAAGTTTTTTCGATTTCCGCCATTACTTTATTTTCTTGTAGTTTTTTGCGGCTTTTTTTGCTTTTTAAAAACTTAAGACCAAATCCATCGTTTAATTTAAGTTCGCGCGCTTTGTTTTTGAGGATAAATTGAATTTCTTTTTGCAGCATATCTTCAGCTTGTCGATCATTTTTTAAATCATAAGATCCAACCGCAATAATTCGAGGCTTTGAAGTTAAATTTAAAGAATCGTTAACAGTTAAAGAAATGCTGATAATGCCAGCAAATTGAAGTTTTTTTCGCTCTCTTAAAACTTCGCTTTTTAAATCTAAAAGTTGTTTGCCGTCAATTCCGATATAACCAGTTTTGACTTTGCCAACAATTTCTGAAGATGTTGGAGTTTCGTTGTTTAGCTTAACTGCAGCACCATTTTCAATTTGGATTACACGTGGTACATTGCAATCTTTAGCGATTTTGCAATGGGTTTGAGTGTGAATAAATTCGCCGTGAACTGGAATGGCAATTTTTGGTTTTGCTAGATCATACATTTCGTAGAGTTCGTCTTGCGAAGGATGACCAGAAACGTGAACGAAATGATCTTTTTCGGTTAAAACCTCAATTTGTTTTTTTGCTAATTCGTCAAAAAGTTCAAAAATCTTTTTCTCATTTCCTGGGATAATTTTTGATGAGAAAATCATCAAATCGCCCTTGGTAAAACGAATTGTCGGGTGCATGTCGGTTGCAATTTTGCGCGTTCCTGCGTTTGGTTCGCCCTGACAACCTGTTGAAATAACCAAAATTTCACTTTTGGCATAAAATTTCATTTCTTTGTCAGATATAAAATCAAAGTTTTCTGTAAAATATCCGCTTTTTTTGCCGACTTCGTAAAGGCGGTGAAGAGAAAAACCAGCCAATACAACTTTTCTACCAACAGCTTTGGCGATTTTGCAAATAGTGTGAATGCGCGCTAAATTTGAAGCAAAAGTTGTTATTCCAACCAAACCTTTTCTTCCTTCAATTAAGCTGCGCAGTGAATCATAAAGTTCGCCTTCAGAGCGAGAATGACCTTCTGACAAAGCGTTTGTTGAATCGCAAACTACGGCTAAAATTTCTCCAGAATCACCTAAAGCTTTGATTTTTTCTTTTTCTGACAAATCGCCAACAACAGGATCAGGATCAAATTTCCAATCTCCAGTATGCAAAATATTGCCTTTGTGGGTTTTTACCAAAACAGCTTTCATTTCAGGAACTGAGTGAGTCAAACCAATAAATTCAAGCTTAAAAGGATTAAGATTTAATTCTTTTGAACCATCAATAATATGAATTGGAACGGTTTTTTCGAGTTGAAATTCTTGTAATTTGGTGCGTAAAAAATTTGCAGCAAGTTCGGTAGCATAGACTGGCACTTCAAGTTCACGCCATAAATATTGCACTGCTCCGAGGTGATCTTCATGAATGTGAGTAATTATAATTCCAAGCAGATTTTTACGATTAGCTTTGATGAATGAAATATCGGCAGTCATCATGTCAACTCCCGGAATATCATAGGCAAAACCCATGCCGCAATCGATCATGATCCATTTTCCATCAAGATGATAAAGGTTAACATTCATGCCAATTTCGTTGGCACCACCGAGTGGTAAAAATAGAAGATCTTCTCGATGTTTTTTTAAGTTTAAGTCCATGTTTTGTTTTGTGTTATTTGTTTCGTGTTTTTTTGAATCTCCGCCTGCGCGAAAGTCGTATTGTGACTAAATTTACTTCAAATTATTTTCGTAAACGGTTCTAAGCCCTTCTAATGTTAAGTCTGGCTCAAAATGCTCGATTGTGTTTTTTAAAGCATCTTTAAAAAGTTCGGCAAGTCCGCCGGTTATTATTCTTGTGGTTTTGTGCCCTAGTTCATCTTCGATTTTAGAAATCATTCCTTCAATCAAAGCAATGTAGCCAAAAAATGCGCCCGAATTCATTGCTTCAATGGTGGTTTTGCCAATTACATTTTTTTGCGATTTTACTGATATTTTTGGCAATTGCGCGGTCATGTCGTGTAAAGCTTTGAGCGATAAATTTATTCCCGGCGCAATTACGCCGCCAAGATATTCACCGTTTTTTCCAACGACATCAAAAGTGGTGGCGGTTCCAAAATCGAGAATAATTAAATTGCCGCCAAATTTTTTAAATCCAGCAATTGAATTAATAACTCTGTCAGAGCCAATTTCCTCTTTGTTTTTGATTTGTAGGTCAATTTTTAAATCAACATTTTCACTACCAACAATCATGATTTTTTCGCTGGTGCTTTCGCTAGTAAGCTTCTTCACAGCTTCATTAATTGTGGCGGTGAGTTTTGGCACAACCGAGGCAATAATTGCGCCTGAAATTTTTAGGCAATCAATTTTTTCAGTCAGGCACAATTCAACAATATCAACGGCGTAATCATCTTCTGATTTGTTGATATCGCTAATTAATCTCCATTTTTTAATGAGCTGGTCTTTGTCGAAAACACCAATAACGATGTTGGTGTTTCCGATGTCGAAGGCGAGAAGCATTGGTTTATTTTTATTTCAATTTTGCGCAGGCTTCAGCGATTCGCTGCATTGAATTTTGCAAAAATTCTTCGCTGGCAGCATAAGAAATTCTGAAAAAATCAGGAGCTCCAAAAGCAACTCCCGGAACAACTGCAACCAAGGCTTCTTCAAGAAGATAAGTGGCAAAATCATTGTCATTTTCAATTACTTTTCCAGCTAAAGTTTTTTTGCCGTAAAGACCTTTGCATGAAGGAAAAACATAAAACGCGCCATT
>CAYWVI010000054.1:5106-7180 GCA_964461905.1 uncultured Rhizobium sp.
AAGTTTTTTTGCCGTAAAGACCTTTGCATGAAGGAAAAACATAAAACGCGCCATTCGGCGTGTTGCATTTTATGCCTTCAATTTTGTTTAACATGGCAACAACCATGTCGCGGCGCGCTTGAAAAACTTTTTTGCTGCTGTGAATGTAATCTTGAACTCCGTTTAAAGCTTCAACTGACGCGGCTTGAGAAACTGAGCTTGGGCTTGAAGTGCTTTGAGACTGAATTGTTGACATTGCTTTAAGCAATTTTTCTGGCCCAGCGCCGTAGCCAATTCTCCAGCCAGTCATGGCGTAGGCTTTTGAAACGCCGTTTACGATCAAAGTGCGTTCTTTTAATTTTGGCTCAATTTCGGCAATTGTGGCAAATTTTAAGTCGTCAAAAATCAAATGTTCGTAAATGTCGTCGGCCATTACATGAACTTGTGGGTGACGAAGCAAAACTTCGGACAAAGCTTTTAATTCAGAGCTTGAATAGCACGCGCCAGTTGGGTTGCTTGGAGAATTTAAAATAATCCATTTGGTTTTTGGGGTAATTTTTGCTTCAAGAGCTGTTGGAGTGATTTTAAAATTATTTTCCGCGCTTGATTCAACAATTACAGGCGCGCCGCCAGCAAGCAAAACCATGTCGGGGTAAGAAACCCAATAAGGAGCTGGAATAATCACTTCGTCTTCAGCGTTAATTGTGGCAAGCAAAGCGTTGAAAATAACTTGTTTTGCGCCAGTAGAAACGCAGATTTCAGACGGTTTATATTCTAAATTATTTTCGCGTTTTAATTTACCAATAATGGCTTTTTTTAAAGCGGCAGTTCCGTCAACTGCGGTATATTTTGTGTCGCCTTTTTTAATCGCTTCAATTGCGGCGTTTTTAATATTTTCTGGAGTGTCGAAATCTGGTTCGCCCATTCCAAGAGAAATAATATCTTTGCCTGCGGCTTTTAATTCTGCTGCTTTCATTGCAACGGCGATGGTTGGAGAGGCTTTTATTTTTCCTAAAGAAGATGCTAGAAATGACATTTTTAAATTTTTTTATTGATTTAGATGTGCGAATAAGAATTTGACTTTTTCGTGGAGCGCGCGTTTTATTGGAAGCTATCTCTTTGTCAATTAATTCTTCCCTACATGTCAGGCACAGTTGGTACCGATCCGCTATTTTTAGGTTTAACTCGACCTCCGATGATTATTGGAGTTAGTTATACTTTTGCTGCGTTGAATGGGATTGTGTCTTTATTGATTTTTATCATTACCAGCAAATTCATTTTCTTATTAGTGGTTTTGCCGGGAGTTCACATGATTGGCTGGTTTATTTGTTTGAAAGAGCCAAGAGCAATTGAGCTTTTTATTGCTCGTATGTCGAAATGTAATATCTGCCAGAATCGCTATTATCACGGTGGGACAAACTCTTATGATAATTATTAAAATTTGAACTGCGTTCAAATTTAGCTTTGAAATCGAATTGCTGCGCACGGAGTGAATCCGCGCATCCGCAATAAGTTTTTTATTTTTGATCGGGTGTTGTAAATTCATCCGATTTTTTTTGTTTTTAAATTATGCACAAATATCGCACTCACAATTGTTCTGAGTTGAACAAATCTCACGTTGGACAAACCGTTAAACTTTCAGGTTGGGTTCACTCAAAACGTGATCACGGCAGTTTAATTTTTATTGATTTGCGTGATCATTTTGGCATTACGCAAATTGTGATTGATCGCACAAATTCTAATAACAAAGAGTTTGCTTGGACTGAAGATGAAATGTCAAAAATAGCAGCGGTAAAACTCGAATCAGTTGTCACAGTGATTGGCGTTGTTGTGGAAAGATCAGTCGAATCTACGAACAAAAATATTTCTACGGGAGAAGGTGGAGCACTAATCATAAATGATGAAAAGTACAAGAAGCTGATTTTATCATAGAATCCGCCGCCGAGCAAATTCCTTTCCAAATCAACGCTGACGAAAATTATCCAGAAGAACTGCGTTTGAAATATCGCTTTCTTGATCTTCGTCGCGAGAAAACTCACAAAAACATTGTTTTGCGTTCACAAGTTATTTCTGAAATTCGCAAAGAAATGACCGC
>CAYWVI010000055.1:0-7152 GCA_964461905.1 uncultured Rhizobium sp.
AAGAAGGAAAAATCTCTGATGCAAAATTGCTCAAAGAAGGTTTTTCCTTTTTTGCGTTTTTATTTGGACCTTTGTGGTTTTTTTATCACAAAATGTGGAAAGAATTTTTTGTGCTATTTCTAGCTGACTTGGGATTGAGTTTTTTTGGTGGTTTTGATCAGATGTTTTTAGAAATATCTCTAGCCTTTATTGTTGCGATTAACGCTAACTATTGGTTTGCTCAGCATCTTAAAAATAAGAATTATCAATTTGAGGGAGTGGTTTTTGGTGAAAATTTAGCAACTGCTAATTTGCGTTTTGCACAAAATTTTATTAAAGATGCAGCAGTTTTGGGTGAGGCTATTTTGAGTCCAAAAGCTTGCTCCAAAAAAACCGCCAAAATATGACCACAGTAATTATTGATTACGGAGCTGGAAATGTTGAATCAGTTGCAAATGCCCTGCGGTTTGTGGGCAATAACGAAGAAATAATAATTTCTAGTAATCCTTCAGATGTTGCTCGTGCGAATAGATTATTGTTGCCGGGAGTTGGTGCTTTTGGTGACTGTATGTCGAGCTTGAATTTGTCGGGGCTTTTATCGGAAATTAAAAAGCAGGTATTAGTTGAGAAAAAACCATTTTTAGGAATTTGTGTGGGAATGCAAGTTCTGGCAACTCTTGGTTTTGAAAATGGTGAGCATCAGGGTTTAGATTTTATTTCTGGACGAGTTGAAAAAATTAAACCTCAAGGTGATTTAAAAATTCCGCATATGGGTTGGAATGAAGTTATTTTAAAGAGCAAAAATCATTCTTTGCTGCAAGATATTAAAAGCGGAGAACATTTTTATTTCGCCAATTCTTATCATTTTATTTGTGACGATGAAAAAGATGTTTTGGCTGAGGCAGAATATGGCTCAAAGCTTAGCGTTATTGTTGCTAAAAATAATATTTTTGGGGTGCAATTTCATCCAGAAAAAAGTGCTGAAGCTGGCTTAAAATTACTGAAGAATTTTTTGAATTGGAAAATTTAATGAAAATATCTCAGTTCTTTTTTGATGCGATGTTTAATGAAAAAACAGGTTATTATCGTAAAAAAAATCCGATTGGAAAATCTTCTGACTTCATTACTTCTCCAGAAATTTCTCAGGTTTTTGGCGAAATAATCGCGGCGTATTTTTTGCAAATTGCCTCGACTAAAAAATCTAAAATTGCTTTTGTTGAAATGGGTGCGGGTAAAGGCACTTTGTTTTTTGATATTTTATCTGCGATTCACAAGTTGGCACAAAAAAACATCCCTCAGGCTATTGATTTTATTGGGAGCGCAACTTTTCATATTATTGAAATAGGTGAAGTTTTATGTGAAATTCAAAAAGAAAAATTAAAAAATTTTCCAGTTTCTTGGCATAAAAATTTTGAAGAATTTTTGCAAAAAAACTCTGACTGCGAAATATTTTTTCTAAGTAATGAACTTTTTGATTGTTTTCCAATTGATCAGTTTGTTTTAAGTGAAATTGGTTGGCGAGAAAGAATTATCCTTAATCAGCAATTTGCATTAGCTCCTTTTAACAAAGAAAGTCATAATTTTATTGAAGAAGAAATTTCTGCCTTGGTGCCAATTGGCGGGGTTTTTGAAATTAGTTTAGAAGCCAGAAATTTTATGCAACAACTTTGCCAAGCTTTGCAAAAGCAAGGTGGAATTGCCATTAACATTGATTATGGTTATTGCAAAAATGAATTTGTAAATACTTTGCAAGCAATAAAAAATCACAAAAAATGTAGCGTGTTAGAAAATATTGGTGAGGCGGACATTACCGCTTTGGTTGATTTTTTAGCTTTAGAAAAAATAGTAAAAAACCATCAATTAAATTCTTCTTTAGTATCGCAGGCAAATTTTTTAACTGCCTTAGGAATAGAAGAGAGAAGAAAAGTTTTGCTTGCGAAAAACCCAACAAAAATGTCAGAAATTAACTTAAGCGTTGATCGTTTAATTGATTCAAATCAAATGGGCGAATTGTTCAAATGTCACATAATCTGGAAATAAAAATGAAAGAAATAAGCAAAGTTCAAGAAGATAAGTTTTTAAATGCTTCTTATGATTTTGGCGTGCGTCACGATTTTACACTTGATGAGGTTTTAAAGCTCTTTGCTCTGCCTTTTAACGATTTAATTTTTAAAGCTGCTGAAATTCATCGTGCAAATCACAATCCAAATGCGGTGCAAATCAGCACGCTTTTGAGCATTAAAACCGGCTCTTGCCCTGAAAACTGTAAATACTGCCCGCAATCAGCACACTATAACACAGGCTTAGAAAAAGAATCTTTAATGGAAATTTCTAAAATTCTTGAAGCTGCAAATGCGGCAAAAGAAGCTGGCGCATCAAGATTTTGCATGGGTGCCGCTTGGAGAAACTTGCATGATCGTGATGTTGAAAAAATTTGTCACATTGTTGATGAGGTTAAAAAAACTGGGCTTGAAACATGCATGACTTTAGGAATGTTAACCGAGTCTCAAAGCAAGCAACTAAAAGATGCGGGGCTTGATTACTACAATCACAACATCGACAGCTCGCCAGAATTTTATTCAGAAATTATTACTACCAGAAATTTTGAAGATCGTCTTAACACTTTAAAAAATGTGCGCGAAGCTGGTTTAAATGTTTGTTCTGGCGGCATTGTTGGTATGGGTGAAAAGTTGGAAGATCGCGCAAAAATGTTGATTGTTTTGGCAAATTTGCCAAATCATCCGCAATCGGTGCCAATTAATATGTTGGTTAAAGTTGCTGGCACGCCGATGGAAAATATTAAAGAATTAGACCAGTTCGATTTCATCCGCACCATTGCAGTTGCCAGAATTATGATGCCAAAATCGGTGGTTCGCTTATCAGCTGGTCGCGAAAATATGAACGAACAAACTCAAGCCTTGTGTTTTTTGGCTGGAGCCAACTCAATTTTTTATGGCGAAAAGTTGCTAACAACCGCAAATCCGGAAATGGAGAGGGATCAAAAGCTTTTTGAAAAGTTGGGGATTCAAGGAAAATAATAACTTAAAAAATCGGGAGAAAAAATGTCAAAAATCGAAGAAAAATTAAAGTCATTAGGAATTGAACTACCAACGCCAGCAGCACCAGTTGCTAACTACGTTGGATTTGTAAAATCTGGCAATTGCGTTTTCGTTTCAGGTCAACTTCCGCTTGAAGCTGGGAAGTTGCAATTTATCGGAAAAGTTGGCTCAGAAATTTCTGCTGAAGATGCCAAACGCGCGGCGCGTCTTTGTGCGATCAATTTATTAGCCCAAGTAAAACAGGCTTGCGAAGGCGATCTTGAGCGCGTTGTGCGTTGCGTAAAACTCGGAATTTTTGTCAATGGCGACGCCAATTTTAAAGATCACCCAGCAGTTGCTAATGGTGCTTCTGATTTGATGGTTGAAGTTTTGGGCGATGCTGGCAAACACGCGCGCGCCGCCGTCGGATCTGGCTCGCTGCCTTTCGGCGTTTCGGTGGAAGTTGATGCGATTTTTGAGATTAAATAATCTTGTTAATTTCTAATGGTACCTGCAAAAAGGCGGCAGCATTTTTTAATGTTGTCGCCTTTTTTGAGATTCTTTAAACCAAAAATAATTTTAAAATGACCAACAAACTACAACCCTTTCACCTAGCAATGCCCGTTAATGACTTGGCGGCAACGCGTCAATTTTATGGTGAGTTTTTGGGTTTTGAGGAGGGGCGTTCAAATGAGCATTGGATTGATTGGAATTTTTTTGGTCATCAATTTGTCACGCATTTACGACCTAATCCAACTCAAGATGAAAAAGTAGTAAATCATGTTGACGGCCACGGAGTTCCCGTTCCGCATTTTGGCGTGGTTTTAAAGTGGCAAGAATGGCACGATTTTGCTGAAAAATTGCAAGCGGCAAAAATTAAATTTGTGATCGAGCCGTATATTCGTTTTAAAGGAAAGGTCGGCGAGCAGGCGACGATGTTTTTTTTAGATCCAAGTGGCAACGCGCTAGAATTTAAAGCCTTTCAAGACGAATCACAACTTTTTGCAAAATATGAATAATTTAACCTTTCAAAATGTTTTTGTGGCGCAGGAGCGAATCAAAAATCATGTTAAAAACACGCCAGTAATTTCGAGCGCGAAATTAAATGAAGAGCTGGGTGCGCAGATTTTTTTTAAAATGGAAAATCAGCAAATTACCAAATCTTTTAAGGCGCGCGGCGCTTTTAACGCCATTCTAGCTTACAAAGAAAAGCACGGAAAATTCCCAGAAAAAATTGTGGTGCAAAGCTCAGGAAATCACGCGCAAGCAATTGCTTTCGCCTGTAAAGAATTTGGCATCAAGGCTTTGATTTTCATGATAAACAAGGCTTCTCCTTTGAAAATAAAGGCGGCGCGTGATTTAGGTGCGGAAGTTATTTTGCTAGAAAAAAGGTCGGAAGTTAACGAGCAAGCATCGGCAAAAGAAAAAGAAGGTTACTTTTTTATTCATCCTTCAGCTGATGAACAGGTGATTTGCGGTCAAGGCACATCTGCTTTGGAGGCGTTAACAGAAATTGGCGAAGTTGAGGCAATTTTTGCACCTTGTGGCGGCGGCGGATTAGTTTCGGGATGTTTTTTGGCGGCGCAAAAATTATCACCAGAAGCAAAAGTTTTTGCCTGCGAGCCTTTAAATGGTAACGATGTGGCGCGTTCAATTCGCGAAGGAAAAATTGTTAGTTTTGATGATACGCCAAACACAATTGCCGATGGTGCAAGAACTCTTTCGACTTCTGAAATTTGCTTTCAATTCATTGAGAAAATGGCGGGAGTTTTAGAAATTTCAGAAGAAGAAATTTCTTTGTGGCAGAAAAAATTATCAGAAATTTTGGAGCAAAAAATTGAGCCAACTTCTGCTTTGCCAATTGCTGGCGTGGCGCAGTTTTTAAAAGAAAATTCTGTCAAAAAACAGGCAAAAATTTTGGTAATTATTTCTGGTGGAAATTGCTAGAAATTAAGTGACCTTAAGAAAGTTTTTTGTTTTTAAAACCCATCGCCACCAAATAAGTTTCTGAAGAATCTTTTCGTGAAGAATTCGGTTTGAAATATTTCACAATTGCAAAGTTAGCTCGCAGTTTTTTTAAAATTTCATCAGAACTGCCGCCTTGAAAAACCTTGCCCACAAAACTGCCGCCTTCGCGTAAAATTTTTTCAGCCAAGGCTAAAGATTCTTCCAAAAGTGCAATGATGCGCAAGTGATCTGTGGTGTGATCTCCTGTGGTATTTGCCGCCATATCAGACATTACAACGTCGCAAAGTCCATTTTTGTTATGCGGAATTGTTTTAAGAGTTTCGATAATTTTTTGTGGTGCTTCTTCAGTCATAAAATCGCCAACGAAAAAATTCACGCCCGGAAGTGAATCAATCTCAAGCAAATCAATCGCTACAACATTTCCATCGCCAACTTTCTGTACAGCGTATTGACTCCATCCACCTGGTGCGGCACCTAGATCAACAACAACTTTGCCTTTTTTGAAAATTTTAAATTTCTCGTCAATTTCAATAATTTTAAAAGCCGCGCGCGATCTCCAGCCTTCTAGTTTTGCCTTTTCAACAAAGGGATCGTTAATTTGGCGCAAAAGCCATTTTTGCGAAGATTTTTTAAGGCGTTTGGCTTTTTTTAATTGTTGGAATTTTTGAGGCATAAATTTCTTGAAAAGATTTGACTTAAAAATAGTTTGCCGAGCTTACTTTCTTAAATCAAAGCTTTAAGCGTCAATCGTGAAAAAAGTTTCAAAAAAAATACAAACGATAGGAATTATTGGTGGTGGACAATTGGGGCGCATGATCTGTTTTGCCGCGCACTCAATGGGTTTTCGTACGGTTATTTTTACCGATCAAGAAAATTCACCAGCAAGTTTTGTAACTAACAAAACAATTGTTGCTAACTATTCAAGCAAAGAAGCATTAAAAAATTTCGCAGAATTGGTTGATGTTGTTACTTTGGAGTTTGAAAATATTCCTCTTGAAGCGGCAAATTATCTCGCTTCTCTTGTGCCATTTTATCCAAATCCACGAATTTTAGAAATCACGCAACACCGCATTTTAGAAAAAAATTTCATTAATTCGATTGGCGTTAAAACCACAGAATACTCAGCTTCAGATTTTTCTGAAAATCTAAAAAATTTTGGCAAAGCGGTTTTAAAAACCGCAACAATGGGTTATGATGGCAAAGGTCAATTTGTTGTCGCAAATTCTAAAGACCTTGATGCGGCGTTAAAACAAGCGGGTGAGCAAGAATTAATTTTAGAAAAATTTTGCCCTTTTGATTCTGAAATTTCAGTAATGGTGGCGCGATCCACCAAAGGCGAAATCAAGGCTTACGAGCCATTAACCAACATCCACAAAAAAGGCATTTTGGATGAAAGCCATTATCCAGCAAAAGTTTCTGAAGCATTGCAAATAAAGGCGCGAGAAATTGCAGAAAAAATTGCTCAAGAGCTCGATTTGGTTGGAATTTTGGCAGTAGAATTTTTTGTTGTTGGTGACGAATTATTGGTAAATGAACTTGCACCAAGGCCGCATAATTCAGGACATTTTTCAATGGATGCAAATGTTACTTCGCAATTTGAGCAAATGATTCGGGCGATTGCGGGCTTGCCACTTGGATCGGTTGAATTTCGCTCAGAAGGTTACATGAAAAATTTAATTGGTGATGAGGTGGAAGATTTAGAAAAATTCTATCAAAATCCGCGCGCCAAAATTCATCTTTACGGCAAAGAAAAAATTGCCGAGGGAAGAAAAATGGGGCACGTGAATATTTTAAAATAAGTCAAACTTTAAGCTTGAATAAAAATGACAAAAAAACTTTCACAAAAATCTCTTGCAAAACAACTCGATTTAATGCCGCAAAAAAGCGGATTTCTTGGCGTTGAAGAAAAATATTTAAAATCGCCAGATGATGCAAAAGTTGTGGTTATTCCCTTTGGTTTAGAAAAGTCGGTGAGCTATGGCGGCGGCACAAAAAATGGTCCAAAAGCAATTATTAAAGCTTCTCAGCAAGTTGAACTTTTTGATGAAGAATTTTGGTGCGAACCATTTCGTCAATATGGCGTAGTTACAATGAAAGCTCCAGAAATTGATTACACTTCGGTTGTAAAATCTTTGAAGCAGCTCGAAAAAATCACCGAAAAAGTTTT
>CAYWVI010000056.1:0-7075 GCA_964461905.1 uncultured Rhizobium sp.
ACTTTTTTCAGCCTCGTCGCCCATTGAAAACCAAGTGTCAGTGATGATTACGTCAGCGTCTTTTGCTGCTTTTTTAGCGTCAGAAAATTGTGAAATTTTTGCGCCAGATTTTACCGCTTTTTTTATTTCAGCATTACAAAAATCAAATTCTTTCGGCGCAGCAATTGCCAATTCAAAACCAAAAGATTTGGCGGCGTGAATGTAAGAATTTAAAACATTATTAGCGTCGCCAAACCACGCTAATTTTTTGCCAGAAATTTTCCCTAAATGTTCTTCGATAGTCAAAATGCTGGCAATAATTTGGCACGGATGAGAAAAATCTGACAAAGCGTTAATCACTGGAACTGTGGCGTGTTTTTCTAAATCTAAAATTGTTTGATGCGAGTTTGAGCGAATCATAATTGCATCTACAAAACGCGACAAAACTTTGGCGGTGTCTTCAACACTTTCACCTTTGCCAAGCTGCATGTCATTTTTGTTCATGACAATTGCGTGGCCGCCAAGTTGATTAATTGCCACCTCAAAAGACACGCGAGTGCGAGTAGAAGTTTTTTCAAAAATCATCGCCAAGTTTTTTTGTGGCAGCAATTTTGCTTGTTTGGCAATGTTTTTATCTTTCTTTAATTTTTTAGCGAGCGCAACAATCGCCAATAATTCTTTGGCAGGAATTTTGTTTAAATCGATAAAGTGTTTTGTCATTTTAACTTAAATCCAAAATATGTTTTGAAAATTTGCGGAAAAGTGGCGAAGGTAAAAAGCAGACCGCATTTGTCAAGTTATCAAGAATTCTGTTTATATAGTTTAATTTAATGTCTGAAAAAATTTTTATTGTTAGCGGTGGAACCGGCGGACATATAATTCCCGCCCGCTGCCTTGCAGAGCATTTTGCGCAAAATAATCGCCAAGTGATTTTTTTGGGCGATGAAAAATATCGTAAATACATCAAGCAAAGTGACGGCTTTTCTTCAAAAATTATCAGCTCTTCTCAAATCAAAAAATCGCCAGTTTTTTTAATCAAAGCTGGCTGCAAAATATTGTTAGGAGTTGCGCAATCTTTTTATCTTTTTTTGAAATTTAGGCCAAAATATGTTTTTGCCTTTGGTGGTTATGCAACCTTTCCAGTTCTGATTGCAGCTATCATAACTGGCAGCAAAATAATTTTGCATGAACAAAATGCTCATCTAGGAAAAGTGAATCGAATTTTTGCTAGATTTGCCAAAAAAATCGCTTTGTCATTTGCAGAAACTTCAGGAATTTTGCCAAGAGATGTTGCTAAAAGTTTTTTTGTCGGCAATCCGGTTCGTGATGAAATTATCAAATTGCACCAAGCTTCTTATCAATTGCCAACAAACAAGAAATTTGAAATCAGAAAAGACAATAAAATGGGTTATGAAGTTTTGTTGGCTTCTGATTTTTATGAAAAAGAGCCGCCACGCAATTTGTTCAATATCTTGGTAATTGGCGGTTCTGGCGGCGCAAAAATATTTAGCGAAATATTGCCGAAAGCTTTTTTTAATCTTAGCGAAGCAATAAAAGACAATATTAAAGTGACGCAGCAATGTCGCCAAGAGCTGCTGAAGCAAACTTTTGATAGTTATCGTTCATTTAATGTAAATATAGTTGTCGATACATTTTTTGAAAATATGCCAGAATTAATTGCCTCTTCGCACTTGATAATTGCTCGCTCAGGATCGTCTTCAATATTTGAATTTTGCGCTGCAAAAAGACCAATGATTTTAGTGCCATTTGCCTTGTCAGCTGACGATCATCAGAAAAAAAATGCCCAATATTTAGAAAAAAACGGCGCCGCTTTGGTGATTAATGAAGAAGAATTCACAATTAATAAAATGAATGAAATATTGAAAAATCTTATTGGTGATTTTTCTATTTTAACAAAAATGTCGGAGAAGGCTGGAAATTTGGCGATTCTCGATGCAACTAAAAAATTAGCTGATCTAGCAAATGACTGAAATTCAATTGGAAGAAAATTTATCAAATGTTGAGCAATCAATTGGCCAGCTTCTCAAGGAAAGAAGAGAGAGCTTGAGCTTAAGCCCTGCCGACGCTTGCTCTTATTTAAAGGTTAGAAAATTTGATATAGACGCGGTAGAAAATAATGACCTCGAAAAACTTTCAAGCCACGTTTATGCAGTGGGTTTTATTCGCTCCTATGCTCGATTTCTTAAAATAGAAACAAAAATTATTGAAGAAAAAATTAAGCTGCTACCAATCAAATCAAACACCGAGAATAAAAAACACTTATTAATAAATATTGGCGAAGATTCAAAATTTAGCCCAAATCGCGAAATTCTTTTCAACTCCGTTTTGGCTTCGATTATTTTGCTGCTGATAATGCTAATAATATTTAATTTTCTTGGGACAAAAAATAATTTGATAACCAGTCAAATTCTGATTCACGAGTTAGAAAGCGCAGACATCAAACATGAGTGACTCTGATCAAAATTTCATAACAAAGTTCAATAAAGTTAGGGATTGGCTATCAAAATCAGAGGTGGCAAGAATTGGCTTTGTAGTATTTTTTGCAATATTGTTGCTGCTAATAATAATACCATTCTTCTTCAATAACTCAGCTTTGAAGTTTCAAATATCGCAAGAGGTTTCTAAGGCTTTGGATGCTGACTTTATAATACATGGAGATATAAAAGTTGCCTTCCTTCCAAGCCCAACCATAACTTTAAAAAAAGTGACGGTGCGCAACTATCAAATTGACGTAAAGAAGGGTCGGGATAATAGAATTTATAACATTTACGCTCGCCGAGTTCAAATAAAGTTAAAACTTCTAAGTTCGCCAAAAAATCTAGGAATAAGAAAAATAATTTTTTTAGATTCAGTTCTGCAATCCCACTACAGAAGCAATGAAGAAGCGGCAAAAAGCGATAATTTTACTGAATCTTTTGCCAGCTTAAAACAAGATACAAATTCCCAAGAAAAGAAAAATGTTTCCGGATTAAGCGCCAAACTATTTTCTATAGGCAGCATTAAATCTTCAGATCTCAAACTTGGCGATATGCCAAAAATTGAAATAAAAAATGGTCAGATTGTTTCTTACGATAAATTTAATCGCAAAAATGATTTCAGTTCTTTGAATGCCAACGTCGATTTTGGCAATGATCGACTATCCTCTTCTGGCAACTTTCTTTCTGGCAATGCGATTAGTAATTTTCGCACAGAACTTAATTTTAACTCTGATGCAAAAAAACCAGATTCTTTTTTTGAATTAACCTCGCCTTCCATTGATCTTCGAATTTTTGGAAACTTTCCCAAACAATCTTCCGATTCAGCGGATAAAGCTTTTATAGGTAAAATTGAAGGACAAATTCTAGAATTTAAAAACTTCTACAAAAGCTATATAAACAATAACGGCAAGCTATCAAATAAATTTCGTGTTAATGGACAACCAATCAAAATCAGTGCCGACATTAATAGCCAAAATGATATTATGGAAATCGGTAATTTAGTCATAAATTCATCAATCATTAATGGCGAAGGCAATCTTAATTTTGATCTCAATAATGAGTTTCCTGCAATTGATGTTCATCTGACTTTTAACAAACTGGACTTGAATAATTTCCTATCTGACGAGCTGCTAACAAGCTCTTACACTTCCACCGAGTTAGAAAATAAAAATACCGAAGATGATGATGTTTTAGAATTGCCCGCTCAAAAACCAGAAGAAATCGATGGTCAAAAATCACAAATAATTTCCACAGAAAATAGCGCAGAAAAA
This sequence comes from uncultured Rhizobium sp., assembly GCA_964461905.1. Taxonomy (GTDB): domain Bacteria; phylum Pseudomonadota; class Alphaproteobacteria; order Rickettsiales; family UBA1997; genus UBA2645. Next base: position 3,749 of record CAYWVI010000056.1, read on the forward strand.
TCTGAGGTAAAACTGATAAAAAGATTAAAGAATTTTGACTTAAACGCCGAAATAAAAATCGACAATATTTCTCTTTTTGCAGGCGAAATAAAAGACTCGAGCATATATTTAACCATTTCAAAAAAAGGCGATATATTGGTTGAGCCGGCAATTTTTAGCGTTCCTGGAGAGGGAAATTTTAGAGCTTGGGGAGTAATTGATAATAGTGGAGAATTGCCAAAATTCGTTGGAAAATTTGATGTTTCTGGCAAAAAACTAGAAGATACTTTGCGCTGGTTGGGGCTTAATTCTCAAAGTCTTAAATTCAATAATCTCAAACAATATCAAATTTATTCCGACTTACTTTTAACACCAAATTTAAGCAAACTAAGTAATTTTTATCTAAATATTAACGAAAATCTAAATGAAATTGCTGGGGAAATAACTATCGATAAAAGTGATAAAGTTCCCAATATTAAAGGAAAGTTTCGCGGGAATGGCTTTGTTGTTGATGATTATTTTTATACCGCAGAAAGCAGCCTATATCTAAGCCCCGGAATGCTATTAAAAAAGATGTTATGGCTCAATGACATTATCTCTAATGTTGATGTGAATATGGCTTTTGATAAAATGAAATATGGCGAGGAAGATTTTATCGATCAAAAAATGCACCTCAAATTTGGTCGCGGCTATGTACAAATCGAAGGTTTAAAATTGAATTCAGTAGATACTAATTTAAGTGCCGACATGTCTATTGATATTAGCGACCAAAGTCCAAAATTCACTCTCAATATTGTTGGCGAAAATTTTCATTATGAAGATCAAGATAGGAACCAAGAAGATGAAAAACTAAAATTAAAACCAAAACTTTTTGAAAGATTTTTTGATTTGCCTTCTTTAAGCGGATTTAATGGCAATATCAATGTCAGCTTGGATAATTTTAATTTTAATCATAGAGAAATAAAAAATCTAAAATTCCAAAGCAGCTTGATTCTTGGCAGCATGAGAAACGCTGTCTTTTCTTGTGAGACTTACAATGGCAATATTGATTATACGGGCTTAATAGGAATTGGACTTGATAAAAATATTAGCGGCAACATCACAATAAAAAATGCAGAAATACAGGAAATGTTAGATGATTTAATTGGCATTAGGAGCGTTTCTGGAATAACAAATATTTCCGCCAATATTAGTTCTTCTGGCGATAAAATTGCGGTTTTTAAGAAAAATCTTGCCAGCCAAATAAAATTCACCACAAACTCACCAAAAATCAAAGGATTTGGTTTGGATAATTTAGCAAAAAAAATGTTTTCACCCGCGCAAAATATAAATGAATTGCGCCAACCAGAAACAATAATTCTCGATCCAGAGGCAATCACAATTTTCAACAAAGCAACTGGGTCAATAAAAATTGAAAAAGGCATTGGCAAAGTCAGCGCAAATCTTTCTGGCGTTATTACTAATGCTGTTTTAAGCGGCAACGTTGATATAACAAATGACAGCGCCAACCTTTTATTTAACACAATTTTTCTAACTGGAACTCGCAAAAAACCTGTTCCAATTAACATCGCTAGCAGCATTGGTGGAAAGTTTAACGCCTTAACTCAAAACTTAAATCTCAATCAAGTAAGACAATATTTTGGCTTAGAAAATTTAACCCAAAACACGCAAAATACCGCAAAACAGCCTGAAGAATTGAACGCTCCAAATGAACTCAAGTCGCAAATAATTCAACCAGATAATAGTCAATAAATGAAAAACTCAGTCGCAGCAATAATGCAAAAAAAAGGCAGTGAAAAAATTCTCTGCCTAACTGCTTACACTTACCCAATTGCTAAAATTCTTGATGAAATCTGCGATATAATTTTAGTTGGAGATTCACTTGGAATGACCATTTACGGACTTCAAGATACATTGGATGTGACGCTGCAAATGATGATTGATCACGCAAAAGCCGTCACGCGCGCAGCAAAAAAATCTTTAATTGTGGTTGATTTGCCATTTGGCACATACGAAGAATCACCAAAACAAGCCCTGATTTCTGCACAAAAAGTCATTAGCGAAACTGGTTGTGACGCCATTAAAATCGAGACTTCTCGTGATTTGGTTGCAACTGTAGAATTTTTAGCAACCAATAAAATCAACGTTATGGCACATATTGGCTTAATGCCGCAAAGCGTGAGGAAAATTGGCGGCTATAAATATCAAGGTCGCGATGAAAATTCTGCGCAAGAAATTTTAGAAACAGCGCTCTTATTAGAAAAAGCTGGCGCCTTTGCAATTGTAATTGAAGCAGTTCCAGAAAAATTAGCTGCCGAAATTTCTAAACAAGTAAAAATTCCAACAATTGGTATCGGCGCATCACCGGAATGTGATGGGCAAGTTTTAGTAATTGACGACCTGCTTGGTTTAAATCAAGAATTCAAACCAAGATTTGTTAAACATTACACCAACTTAGCCAAGCAAATCTCATTAGCAGTTAGAGAATTTTCTTCGGACGTAAAAGCGAAAAAATTTCCAGCTTCAGAAAATTTATACTAAGAACCCTTCCTAAAGCGAAAATCTATAGCTCTTTTTACTTTGGCATAAACCCTGATTTTTGAAAGATAATTACCCAATATTTTTAAAAGAACCCTTGAACAAAATTACTTAAGTTTCTAAGTTGCAAAACTTAAATTTCTTCCCAAGAAATTATCATACGGAGAGGTGGCCGAGAGGCTGAAGGCACCTTCCTGCTAAGAAGGTATACGGGTAAAACTGTATCAAGGGTTCGAATCCCTTCCTCTCCGCCAACATCCTATTGCAAACCGAATCACTCATAGGTTTTTGCAAATTTATTTATACCGCTCCAAGCCCTGTGTTTGTGGGGTCTTGTGAGATTCGGCATAATGAAAAAAATGGGTGGCTAAAAACCTGATTTTTTCCCGAAATTTTTGAGTAAAAATCTGACTGCTTTTTTCTTGCGATTTTGATCCAAACCTCGGTGTATTTTTATCCTCTCTTTTAGATGTCCAAAAAGTCCTTCAAGGTGATTTATTGTCGGAGGAATATTTGAATTTTTGAGGTCAGTATAAGTAAAAAGATAGAGCATATTTGAATCTATCGATCTAAATGCAGCTCTTAAAGCGTTGTGTTTGTAATGTCCCAACTCATTTCTTTGATGAAGGAGTCCGTGATATTTTTCTTTTAGGAAATAAAACTGATCAATGAATTCTTGATGAGATTCTGATTTACAGAGTAGGTGCATTAACTCCTTCAAATCCATTCCACACTGTGATCGCGGCCTGTCTGTGATATATCTGCGGATGATTGCTTTCTGGTGGAATAAACACATTTGGATCGGAATAT
>CAYWVI010000057.1:0-6818 GCA_964461905.1 uncultured Rhizobium sp.
GCTTATTTTTAGTGATTAGTGTTTGCTTAACAATTTACTAGAATAAAAGCAAAGTAATCAAATCAATATGACCAAGGTGAGGACTTTCTTTGACAATTTGCCTTATCACTTAAGCAATCTTTTTGCAGTTTTAAAAATCCTGTTTTTTGTTTTTGGTGTAACTTCAGCAATATCGATAATTTATCTGCTGTATAAAGATAGGGGTTCTGTTTTTGCTTATTTTGATATTTGTAATTCTTATTTTCAGGCCAAATTTTTTGTTAAAATTGGTTTTGAAAATATGCCAATTACAACTGAGTTTGCTGGCGAAGAACACCAATCAAGCGCAATCTGGATTGTGAATAGCGTGGAGTTTCGGAAGATTTGCAATTTGGTTGGCAATAAAATTATTTATCACATCACTACCGGACTTGGCATTTCTGCTCTAATTACCGCGGCTTTGGCAATTTTTATTGCGATTAGAAGTTGGATTAAACACAAGATTGAAAATATTAGAATTGCTCACTTAAGAAGTGTTAATCAGCGTTTTGTTCAAGCCATTTCTAAACCTGCAAATCCAATCTCAATTGCTGATAATTCTAAAAAAAGCGTAATTGTAACGCCGGCGGCAACTCAAAGTATTTTACTAAAACCAGAGCAAAAATCTCATTCAAAAATTACTCCGCAATCTGCCAACAATAATTACGAATTGCGCAAAACCAAAAGAGGAAATTACAAGCTAATATCTGATCCTAAATTGCCTTATCCGCTGTTAAAGAAAGTGGAATTTATAGAGCCAAAAGAAAATTCACTTTCCATTCAAATTGATGAAAAACCAACTCTAAAGAAGAAAAGAAGATCGGCAAATAAAGGCAAAATGCCAAACAAAAAATCTGAAAGCTCTAACCAAGAAAATTCAAAAACAGGCAACAAAACCGACGACTTTTTTTAACTGAAATTTTAGAAAAATGAGCAATAGCAAAACCAAAAAAATCACCATTAGATTTTCTGAGGAACAATATAAAGATTTATTGCATCAAGCAAAATCCAGCAATATGGATTTAGCTTTTTATATCAGAGAAAGAATCTTTTTTGATGAGCCACAAATTGAACAAAATTCTTTTGAATTTAAAATGCTCAAATCAATCAGCTATTGTGTCGGAGTTCTTAAAGGAATGACAGATTTAAAATTAAATAGTGAAGATAAAGCAGCTATAAGCGATGAGATTTTAAGAATAATGATGGCTAATGGATTGAAAGAATCACAAGTTAAGATTAACCGCGGTTAATTATGCTTTCGGTTAGCAAAATTAAGAATTCCAAAGGTGCGTCACATTATTTTGCTAAAGATGATTATTATGCAAAAGATGATCCAAGCCATCAAAAATTAAGTGGTTGGTATGGCAAGGGAGCTGAAAATTTATTGCTCGAAGGTGAAGTTGAGCCGAAAATATTTCAAAAAATTCTTGCTGGAAATTTGCCAAATGGCAAACAAATCGGTTTAATTAAAGATGGCGATTTAGTTCACGATTCGGGAAGAGATTTAACTTTTTCTGCGCCAAAATCAGTTTCAATTATGGCGCTTGTCTATAATGACAAAAAGTTAATTGAAGCCCACAATATCGCTGTTAAAGCAACTCTAGATGAAATTGAAAAGAGCTACATAAAAACCAGAATTAAACAATTAGGAATTACCAACACAATCGCCACCAACAACTTAATTGCTGCAACTTTTGAACATCACACCAGCAGAAATCTTGATCCACAACTTCACACTCATTGCATTATTGCCAATGCAACAATGGATGATAACAATAAATGGAAATCAGTGTTTTTTGATGACATTTATAACAACAAAAAACTTATCGGGGCAATTTATAGAAGTGAATTAGCCTATCAGCTTAAGCAATTAGGTTATGAAATTCTTGCCAAAAGAAATGACGCAGTTTTTGAATTAAAAAATGTTAACCCTGAACTAATTGAAATATTCAGCACCAGATCAAAAGAAATAAAACAAAAAGCGGGAGAAAACGCCAGCCAGAAGCAGCTAGAACAAGCAACTTTAATCACCAGAAGCAAAAAGCAGAAATCAGCAAATCTAAAAGCCATTTGGCAAGAAAAGTTAGATAATTTTTATCACCAACAAAAATTATCCCATCAGATTATTTTGCCACAACCAAGCCAAATAATTTCTGAGCCACAAAAACCCAATCACGATATTGCCAAAGAAGCGGTTAATTACGCTATTTTGCACTTACAGACAAGAAGCACAGTTTTTAGCAAACAGGAATTAATTATTACCGCTCTTAATGACAAACTTTCGCAAGTGAGGCTTAGCGACATTAATTGGCAAATTAATCACTTAATTAAAAACAAAGAATTATTGCCCAGCAAAAATCAACAATTGCCAGATAGCTTCACTACCAAAGCATTGCTGAATCAAGAGCTAAACATCATAAAAATAATGCAAGATGGCAAAAACCATCAACAGCCAGTAATTGATGATATTAAAAAATATTCTGAATTTTTATCAGAACTTAATTTGGGGCAAAAGCAATCAGTTGAGCTGATATTAACCAGCAAAGATCGGGTTATTGGCATTCAAGGCTACGCTGGAGTTGGCAAAACATTTATGCTTAAATGTGCTAATCAAATTATCAAAAAGCAGGATTGTAATTTTATTGGTCTATCGCCAACTGGGGTTGCCACCAAAAATTTAGAACAAGAATCTGGCATCAAATCAATCACCTTACAAAAATTTCTCAGTCAATATGACGGCGTTGCTAAGGGCAGAGGAACCCCAAAAGGCAAAGAAATTATGGCGAGAGAATTTAAAGATAAAATTGTTGTGGTAGACGAAGCGAGTATGGTTTCTAGCCATCAAATGCATCATCTTTTAACAATTTCTAAAGAGCTTAATTTTAGGTTGGTTTTGGTTGGTGATAAAAATCAGCTTCCTTCTGTTGAAGCTGGAATTCCTTTTAATTTGCTGCAGCAAAACGGAATGCAAACCGCCCAAATGACAGAAATTATTAGGCAAAATAACAACAATCTTAAATCTGCAATTTACGACACCATCAACCAAGATATTGCCGAAGCTTTCGAAAAAATTGAAATCAACATCAAAGAAACCAGAGAAGAAATTATCAGCAAAGTGGTTGCTGAATTTATGTCGCTATCCAAAACACAAAGAAAATCCACTTTAATTATTGCGCCTGCCAATGAAGACCGCATTAAAATTAATCAAATGATTAGCGAGTTGCTAAACCAAGGCAGAGCAAATCAAAAACCGCACACTATTTACGAAAACACCAACTTAACTGAACTGCAGAAAACCAGAAGCCAGAATTTTGAAAAGGGCAATATTTTGCTCTTCAGCAAAAACCGCGATTATCTGAATATCAAAAAGAATGATTACTGCCAGATCATCAATATTGAAACCAAAACCAATCAGCTAGTTGTGAAGAATCTCACAAACAACAAAATGACCGCCTTCAACCCTGACAAAATCAAAGGCAAATCTGATAAAATTTATTTTGAAGTATTTACGCCAAAAAGCAGAAATTTTAAAGAAGGCGATAAAGTTGCTTTTACCAGAAGCATTGATGAGCTAAAAATTCTTAATTCCAGCCAAGGAATAATTGACCATATTGATGACAGTAAAATATCCGTCACTCTTGATGAGGGCAGAAAAATTAACCTAAATTGCAATTCCAACATCAGCAAACATCTTGACCATTCCTACGCCATCACCACTCACAAATCACAAGGCTTAACCTGCAATAACATCATCGCCATAGTTGATAGCACCAGAAAAAACCTGACTAATCAAAAGAATTTTTATGTAGAAATATCACGAGCCAAAGAAAGGGCGATTATTATTACCGACAACAAAGCCAATGCGATTAACCAGCTTAAAAAAGATACTGGGTTTGATGTTAGTGCTAAAGAACATCAAAATATAAAAACTCATCAGCAGAAGAATCAAAAAATTAACGAGCAACATCAAAATCAAATCGATAATTACCACCAAAACCAATCACAAATTCACCATCAAATACAACCAAAATCTCATGGCAAAGAAATGGATTTTAGCCTATAAACTTCTGCCAAATGCCAGCCAATTGACTTCCGCCCGTAATCCTTGCAAATACTAGCTACAAACCATTTTTAATTTTGATGACTGTCATTGGCGGTCAAAGGGCAGCTTTGGTTTGTCTGTCAATGACAGGCTGGCTTAGATCCTTGAATTTGCTGGATTGGTTTAAGAAACAAGATCACCTCAAAAAGGTGCGTTGGGTGTGTAAATTTTTTCGGCTTTGCCGTATTACTTGGGGGATTCTTTGATTTGAATCTGGGGCTATTTTTTATTTAGCAAAATCAATTTTGGAGTAAAAAGAAATTAATGTCAGAAGGTATGGCGCTAGTTATCTTTACTGACAAAAACAGGGACTATTCTTTGGCGGATTTTTTCTTCAAAGAGTAGCGATTTTTCTAGGAAGGTTGCTTTCAATTTTACCGTAAAACTTTTGCTAATTACTGCTTATAACCAGCATCTACTAACCCCAATTTTTTAAGCCTGATTATCATCGCTTCTTTTGATACTTTGAAAAATCTAGTTAATTCAAAAAGCGTTGTTTCAAATGGCTGGTTTTGATTGATGGAGCTTAGTTTTCTCATTAATGGAATGGTTGGCATTAGGAGATAAGAGGCGAAGCGATCAGCCTGAGTTTCCATATTTTTTATAGCGTTAGTTTGATTATCGCCATAGTGATAAAGCTGGATGTTTTCTTCGTTATATAATTTTTTGTGAAGAATGTAATGACCAAATTCGTGGGCGATGGTGAAATTGCAGCGGCTCATCAAAGTGAAATTGTCATCATCACTTAAACTGTTATCTATCCAAATTGTTTTATTGCTTATATCAAGCGCGCCTAAAACTCCTTCTAAATCTTCGTTTAAATTGGCAAATTTGATTTGTAATTTGAGAGTTTTTTCAGCGATTAGATCAATTGGGGTGCAGCTTTTAAATTGGTAAATTCCTTGTTTTTCAGCTTTTTCTAAAAGCGTAATTGCTTTTTCTTCAATTTTTTCTTCGGGAATAAATTTAACGCCCTTAACCATTTTTATTGAGGTCTTTTAGATATTTTTCCACATCTTTGGGTTTGGCTTTTCTAAGGAAAGCCGCGTATAAATCTGGTTTGTCGTTAATGATTTCTTTAATATCAGAAGAAATTTTATCAGCCATTGAGAGCAATTTATCTTCATCAACTTTTAATATCTTCGCCATTTTTTTGATGTTTTCTTCTTTGGGAGGAGAGAACTCATCCATCTCCATTTTGCTGATATAAGCGGCGCTAACGCCAACTTGTCTGGAAAAATCACGAAGACCAATATTTAATTCAAGGCGGGTTTTTCTAACAAATTCACCGAATTTTAGGTTGTTACTTTTTGTGTCTTTTTTAGGCATAATTAATTGCTAATGTTTGTAATGTTAACTTAATAATTAACGGCATTAAGCCAATTTAGCAACTTATTTAGTGTTTCGAGTTTTGGTAAGTGTAGTTTATAATTAGAGCTTTGATGTCTTCCACTCTCCAAGCTGTGGTTCTTGCGCCTAATTTTATAGGTTTTGGAAAACGACCATCTTTAACACCTTGCCACCAAGTTGATTTGCCAACGGGAATTATTGCAGGAATTGGCGGGTTAATTTTGTTATTACCAATTATGTGCGAAATCCTTAGATAGCCAGTTTCAGGAAGAGAGCGTTGATTTTGCATATTAAGTTTTAGTTGATGTTGATATTATTTTATCGGTGTTTAGTAAAAACTAAACAATTATAATTAACCGTCAACTAAAAGCTTAACATTTACAAAATATTTTTGATTAGCATTATTTTATTGTTACCAATTTATCCAAATAATCAGCCCACCACTGCATCATTTTTTTGCGTTCTGGCAAATACTGAGCATGATTATAAGAGGCGCGAACTTTATTTCTGTCTCTGTGCGCTAGCTGACGCTCAATCACATCAGGGCGGAAATTATTTTCGTTTAAGATTGTTGATGCAGTGCCGCGAAAGCCGTGAACTGTCGCTCTTGAGTGATAGCCCATTCGATACATCGCATAAAGCATTGTATTTTCGCTGATGGTTTTGTTCGGATTCGTATAGCTCGGAAAAACAAATTCTTTATTGTTGTGCATGGCTCTGATTTGTTTTAAAATATGCAGAGCTTGCTTTGAAAGTGGCACGATGTGTTTTTCTCTCATCTTCATTCTTTCTAAAGGAACGTGCCATTCTTTAGTTTCAAAATCTATTTCTTCCCATTTCGCACCACGCAATTCACCAGTTCTAACGAAGGTTAGCATTACCAATTTCAATGCAAGTTTGGTTTGTAAATCGCCTTCATATTTTTCTAATTTTTCTAAAAATTCTGGAATTTCATCTTCTTGTAAGCGCGAATAATTTTGTTTTTTTCGAGGAGTTAACGCGCCTCTCAATCCTGCTGTAACATCATGTTGCGCTCTGCCAGTTGCAATTGCGTAACGAAAGATTTGCCCGCTGGTTTGTAGTGCGCGATGTGAAATATCGAGTGCACCACGCTTTTCAATTTTTTGAATTGTTGCAAGTAATTCTGGCGCGGTGATCTGATTAATCGGGCGCGAACCAATATTAGGAAAAACATCAGCTTCTAATCTTCTTATAACATATTTGCTGTGTCGCTCAGTAAGGCGGCTTTCCTGCTTTTTGTGCCATTCGCGCGCGATTGCTTCAAATGAATTTTGTGAATTAATTTCGCGCGTGAGTTTGGTTAATTTTTTTTCTTGTGATGGATCAA
>CAYWVI010000058.1:0-5946 GCA_964461905.1 uncultured Rhizobium sp.
GATATTGGTTATTACTTTCTGGTGACGAAATTTACGCGCACAATTCTTCAATTATTGGCTCAATTGGCGTAATTTTTTCTGGCTTTGGCTTTGTAGAAACAATCAAAAAACTTGGCATTGAACGCCGCGTTTATACCGAGGGAAAAAACAAGGCAATTCTTGATCCATTCATGCCTGAACAAGAAGAAAATATCGAGATTTTAAAAGACTGTCAGCGCGATATTTTTGAAGGATTTAAAGATTTAGTAAAATTACGTCGGGGCGCAAAATTAAAAGAATCTGAAGACAAACTTTTCACTGGCGCATTTTGGTCAGGAAAAAAATCTGTTGAACTTGGTTTAGTTGACGGCATTTGCGATATGCGCAGCAAAATGAAAGAAAAATTCGGCGACAAAGTTGAAATCATCAACATCACTAGCAAAAAAAGTTTTATCAAATCACTATTCAGCGAAAAAACCAACCTCACTGAAAACTTATTTTCAAAAATCGAAGAACGCGTTATCTTCAATAAATTCGGGCTTTAATTATCACTTTAACTTAAAAAATTTATGACTTTTTTCTCTTCATCTTTGCAAAATTCTGACCCAGCAATCGCTAAATCAATTTCTCACGAACTTGATCGCCAAAAATATCAAATCGAATTAATCGCTTCAGAAAACATCGTAAGCCGCGCAGTTCTTGAAGCGCAAGGTTCTGTCTTTACCAACAAATATGCTGAAGGCTATCCAGCAAAACGCTATTACGGCGGTTGTGAATTTTCTGACGAAGTGGAAGCAAGTGCAATTGACAGGCTTTGCCAACTTTTCGGTGCCAAATTTGCCAACGTGCAACCGCATTCTGGCGCGTCAGCTAACATGTCAGTTTATTTGGCGTTGCTTCAACCAAACGATACAATTCTTGGCATGAGCTTAGCCGCTGGCGGACACTTAACCCACGGCGCGCAGCGTACAATTTCTGGCATGTGGCTTAAGTCAGTTCAATATGGAATTCGCACTGAAGATGGTTTAATTGATTACGAACAAGCAGCTCAACTAGCTCGCGAACATAAACCAAAATTAATTGTTGCTGGAATTTCTTCTTATCCGCGCATTGTTGACTGGAATAAATTTCGTGCAATTGCCGACGAAGTTGGCGCGTTGTTAATGGTTGATATGGCGCACGTTGCGGGTTTGGTTGCGGCTGGAATTTATCCGTCACCAATTGGCGTTGCCGACATTGTCACTTCAACAACTCACAAAACTTTGCGCGGGCCTCGAGGCGGCGTGATTCTAACCAATAACGAAGAATTGGCGAAAAAAATTAATTCCGCTGTTTTTCCAGGTCTTCAAGGCGGCCCTTTAATGCATGTAATTGCCGCTAAAGCCGTGGCTTTTGGTGAAGCACTTCGCCCAGAATTTAAAACTTACGCTAAACAAGTTGTTTCTAACGCCAAAGTTTTGGCGCAAGTTTTGGTTAAACGCGGCTTAAAAATTACCACTGGCGGAACTGATTGCCACTTGATGGTTGTTGATTTAACGCCACTTGAAACTTTAACCGGCAAAGAAGCCGAAAAAGTTTTGGAGCGCGCTGGATTAACTTGTAACAAAAATGCCATTCCAAATGATCCACGCTCACCTTTTGTCACTTCAGGCTTAAGATTTGGAACTTCTGCTGGAACAACTCGCGGCTTTAAAGAAAGTGAATTTGAACGCATCGGCAATATGATTTGCGACGTTTTGGAAGGTTTTGTGAAAAATGGCGAAGAAGGCAATCAAGCTTTAGAAACAAAAATCAAAGCTGAAGTTAAAGCACTTTGCGAGCAATTCCCAATTTATTAGTTTTAGAAAATGTCAGATAAATTAAAGTTAGTTACTTCAAAACTGTCTCCATACGGTCACCGCGTTGAGATGGTTTTGATTGAAAAAAATATTCCTTACGAAAAAGAAAATATCGTTTTGGCTGAAAAACCTGATTGGTTTATTAACGACGCTCCGCTTGGAAAGGTTCCTTTGCTTTATGTTGGAGAAAAAGCACTTTTTGAATCAATCGCCATTTGCGAATATTTAGAAGACGCTTTTTTAGAAAATCCTCTTCATCCACAAGATCCTTTGCAAAAAGCTTGGCATCGCGCTTGGATGGAAGTTAGCACCGGAATTTTATCGGGAACTTTCGGCATGGTTTTTTCGCAAAATCAAAAAGAATTTGACGAAAAAAAACTTGAAACCGTTTTACGAATTGCCGCCATCGACAAACATTTAAAATTCAGCCCTTATTTTGATGGCGATAAATTTTCTTTGGTTGACGCTTGTTTGGCTTCAGCTTTAAAGCCACTAACTTTTATTGATCAGAAATTCACTTTAGAAATTTTTGATCGCTACAAAAACGCCGCCACCTATGTTGAAAATGCAGTTGCTCGCGGCTCTTTGCATAAATCTTTGCCAGATGATTACGAAGAACTTTTCAAAGGCTTAATTCAAAGAAAAAACTCTCATTTATTAACAATGAGTTTTAGCCTTTAATGAAAATCTCCAACACAAAACTGCGCATCAAACGCCACAGCGAAATTAGAATTGTCAAAGGTCATCCTTGGATTTTTTCCAATGAAATTGAAAATTTCTCCGCTTTAAAAAATCTTGAAAAAGGCTCGTTAGTGATTGTGCAAATCAACAAAGACGACGATTTTGCCCTCGCCTATTTCAACCCGCACAGCCTAATTGCAGCGCGAATTTTAACGCATGATTTAACTCAAAAAATTGATGAAGATTTTTTTGTAGAAAAAATTTTGGCAGCAAAAAACTTGCGAGAAAAATTTTACGACCAACCTTTTTATCGTTTAATTCATTCAGAAGCCGATTTTTTACCCGGCCTTGTTATTGATCGTTTTGGCGATGTTTTATCTTGTCAAATTTCAACAGCAGGAATGGAAAAACTTTCGCCAATTTTAATTTCTGCTCTTGAAAAAATTTTTCCAAATGCAGCAATTATTTTTAGAAATGACGTTGAAGCCAGAAAATTCGAAGGGTTAGAATCGGAAATAAAAATCATCAAAGGCGAAATTCCAAACGAAATTGAAATTGAAGAAAATGGTTTAAAATTTTTGGTTGATGTAAAAAACGGTCAAAAAACTGGCTGGTTTTTTGATCAAAGAGAAAATCGTAAATTTATTGGATCAATTTCAAAAAATTGCGATGTTTTAGACGCCTTTTGTTATCTTGGCGGCTTTGGTTTAAACGCCCTTAAAAACAATGCCAAATCTGTTACTTTTATTGATTCGTCAGAAGAAGCTTTAGAAAAATTAAAGAAAAATCTTTCTCAAAATAATTTTGCAGAAAATGAAATTATCGCTGGCAAGGTTTTTGAAATTTTAGAAAATCCAGATTTTCAAAAAAGAGTTTTTGACGTTGTTTTGCTTGATCCGCCAGCATTTATAAAATCAAAAAAAGATTTTTTTGTTGGTTTAAAAGGCTATGAAAAACTCGTAAGACTCGGCGCAAAATTAACAAAAAAAGGTGGAATTTTAAGCCTAACTTCATGCTCTCACAACGCCACTTTGCCCGATTTAATTGCCTCTGCAAATGATGCTTTTCGAAAAAGCAATCGCAAAGCAAAACTTATTAGAACTTGCGGCGCGGGTTTTGACCATCCAATTAATCCAGCCTTAAAAGAAAACGAATATTTAAAATCGATCACTTTTTTGGTGGAATAACAACAGTCTCGCACTTAAGTAAATCCTCTTTCATTTAGAAAAAAACGCTCTCAAGTTGTTGTTAACTCGCAAAATTAACAACTATTAAAAAGGTTCAAATGACAAGACCAAATGCAGCAAATGAAGTTACGCTTGATCAGCTAAGAAGTGAGTTAAACGAGTGGATTGATCAATCGCCTGAAGACAAAAGAAGAGGCAGAGAAGAGGCTTCAAGACGAATGATCGAATGCTGGGAACAAGAATTGACAGTTCTTGATCTTTCAGAACTTGACCTAACAAGCCTTCCGACTGCGATTGGATATTTTACTTCGTTAACTGAGTTGTACATCGGACACAACCAACTCACAACCATTCCTGATTCAATTGGAAATCTTGCTTCATTAACTGAGCTTAACATCCACATCAACCAACTCACAACCATTCCTGATTCAATTGGAAATCTTGCTTTGTTAACTAAGTTGTACATCGGACACAACCAACTCACAACCATTCCTGATTCAATTGGAAATCTTGCTTCGTTAACTGAGTTGTACCTCGGATACAACCAACTCACAACCATTCCTGATTCAATTGGAAATCTTGCTTCGTTAACTGAGTTGTACCTCGGATACAACCAACTCACAACCATTCCCGCCGCCTCACTCCCAAAAAATCTTAATTTTCTTAACCTTAACAATTGCCCACAACTTCAAATCACCCCAGAACTAATCGCCAGATTATCCGATCTTTCGAATAGAAATTGCGACATCAGATATCCCGAGCATTTCAACCCCAATAATTTAGCCACCATAATAAAAGAAAAATTAAACAAAATATGCGCAAAAGAGCGAAAAGAAAACTCTCCAGATTTCATTAGCATTAAAAATGTTCTGCACCGTTTCTTAGGCGAAGGAATAGGTCAAAGATCAAATGCTGATACTCCTTCAAAACGAGCAGAAGAAATCGTTTTATCAGCATTGCCAACTTTAGAGATTTTAGAAAAAAATCCTCATTTAACGCCTTTAGTTGATGAGATTTCTTCGGATTTTACGGGTAAGGGATGCGTTAACCAGCCAGTAATTGCTTGGTCAATTATTTCCGCCTTAATGACAGTGGCTGCAAAAGAAAATTTTCCTGAAAAATTAGAAGCGGCAAAACAGCTACTCGTTCTTAATTACATTGTTGGTTACGTCACAGGGTTACCTAAAGACCAACAAGTTGGCGAAATGTTTGAGGCAGAAGCTGGAAATTATATTTTAAGTGAAATTCACAAAAAATTGATTGGAGAAAAATTTCTAAAAGAAGCTTGGATTGGCGTTCCAAACAAGGTTGCTAATGATGATGGAGTTAACGGAACTTTAAAAAACAAAATCAGCGAAATTACCAAAACTATCAAAACCGTTCTTTCTCTAGAACTACCAGATGCCGCAGAACTAATTTTGAACTCACAATATTGCCAAGCTTTTGCGACAATTTGTTTTTTTGGTGAAGTTAAAGAAATATCAGATTCTTGCCAAATAGGCTACGAATCAGCAGTTAACAAGAAGGATTACGATAAAATCAAAGCCTCTGAAGATGAGTCAATCTACAATCTGCTAAAGGATCGATTTTCAAATCTTTTACTGAACAAAGATTTGGGAGAATTAGAAATGAAGCAAGCAGCTGAACAACAAAAAGAAGAGAAGGAGAAGGAAGAAAACGATTTTAATCCCTTAGACAATCGAAACCAAATTCCAATCGGAGTCAAGGAGGTTGAAATCGGAATTCTCGATCAAAACAGTCAACAACAAGATGATCAAGAAAGCGTAAAATCAGTAAACTCTTCGGTAAACTCTTTGGAAGTTAATCACTCAGAAAATCCACCAACAACACCAACAAACAACGAGCCAAAAACTTCTTTGGAAGTTCCGGTTACAAAACCATCGCCTCTGAGATATTTACGAAACTTACTTTCTGCAGCTATTAATCGCGGGGCAACAATTCACTCAGAAAATCCACCAACAACACCAAACTCAACCACCCAAATCTCAACTGTTAAAATCTTACAAGAGTCTCAAACGAATAAGCCTAATCTAGATCGATAGTAGGATGATTAATTCAAAAAAAACCACGCCACTCAAAAAATTGTCAACTCCTTAAGCTTTTAAAGCGACTTCTGGAAAGAAATTACGACATCGCAAGCATCTTGCGCAGTGGTGTTTCAGCTTTAACTCTCAGCTCTTCGCTTAAAGAAAGTTCGCCACCAAAACCCGATTTATCACCATATTTCATCACCAAATAAA
>CAYWVI010000059.1:0-5699 GCA_964461905.1 uncultured Rhizobium sp.
TAACCAAATTAATTTTGAAGTTTTTGGTGAAGAAAATTTCTTTTGTGATGTTGAGTCAATAATGCTTGCAGCATCTATTTTAAAGGACTTGGGAGTTTTAGATAAAACGGTTTTAGAAATAAATTCTTTGGGTTGTCCACAAACTAAAACAAACTACGAAGAAGCTTTAAAAAAATATTTTACTAAATTTAAAAATGATTTGTCTAAAGATTCACAAGTTCGCTTAGAAAAAAATCCGTTGCGCATCCTTGATTCTAAAGAAGCGCAAGACATTGATTTGCTTTTAGATGCACCAAAAATTGCTGATTTTTTTTCAGATGAGGCAAAAAAACGTTTTGATGATGTCTTAAATTTACTAACTAAATTCAATATTTCACATCGCATAAATCAACGTTTGGTACGTGGTTTAGACTATTACACTTCAACCGTTTTTGAATTTGTGATGAATCACGAAGGCGCGCAAAACACTGTTCTTGCGGGTGGTCGTTATGACGGATTGGTTGAAAAAATGAGCGGTAAAAATATCCCAGCTTTTGGTTTTGCTGCTGGGGTTGAGCGTTTAATGTTGTTGGCAAATTTAGACTTAGAAAAAATACGTCCAATTGCAGTTAATTATATTTCTGCAAATGAAAAATCCTATGCTTTTGGAATTGTAAATAAGCTAAGAAATTCGGGCTTTATAACAGAATTTGTTTTGGATGGAAATTTTAAAAAACAAATGAAACGCGCTTCTCAAAATAACTCTCGTTTCGTGGTAATTATTGGTGAAGATGAAATGAAAAATGGTGAAGTTTTGGTTAAAGATTTTGACAATTCAACTGAGCACAAAGTAAAGCAAGAGCTTCTAATTCATTATCTTGAAGGCAAAAAATAAAATATGATTAATCAACTTTTTTTATTTAAAAATTTTGAGAGGAACTTTCGTTTTTTTGCGCCATTTTCTTTTGCCTGTTTCTTGGTTTTTTTATCTTTAGCAATTCCTGCAATTATTAGCTCGCCAATTGATTACCAACAAGGAAATGCTGTAAAAATAATGTATGTACATGTTCCAGCGGCGTGGATGGCACTTTTAGTTTATACATTAATGGCAATTTTTAACCTCTCGGGTTTTATTTGGAAAAATCCGTTTTTTTATTTGATCGCCAGATCAATTGCGGTGATTGGTTGTGTATTTACTTTTATTACTCTCGTTACTGGCAGCATTTGGGGAAAGCCAATTTGGGGAACTTGGTGGGTTTGGGACGCGCGCTTAACTTCAATGTTAATTTTATTTTTCCTTTATCTTGGCTACATAATTTTGCTCGATTCTTTTGACGATCGCCAAAAAGGTGAAAAAATCGCCGCAATTATTTCAATTGTTGGTTTTGTTAATGTTCCAATCATTAAATTTTCAGTCGAATATTGGAATTCTCTGCATCAACCAGCCAGCATTTTGCGTTCAAAAGGCGTGGCAATTGATCCTGCAATGTTGAAACCTTTGCTTTTGATGTTTGGAGTTTATTTTTCTTACTTTGTTTTTCTTTCTTTGCTTCGCGTAAAAACAGAAATTCTCTTAAAAAAATCTCAAAGAATATGACCTACGTTGTTACTGATAATTGTGTAAAATGTAAATACACAGACTGTGTTTCAGTTTGCCCAGTCGATTGCTTTTATGAAGGCGAAAATATGTTGGTAATTGATCCAGAAGCTTGCATTGATTGCGGGGTTTGCGTGCCAGAATGCCCAGCGGAGGCAATTTTTCCTGAAACTCCTGAGCTTGTTGAATGGGTAGAAATTAATCGTAAATACGCCAAAGAATGGCCAGTAATTACAAAGCGCAAAGACGCTCCAGAAGATGCCAAAGATTTTGACGGAATGAAAGATAAGTTTAAAAAATTTTTTGATCCACGCCCAGCAAAACAGGAGAAGTAAAATGAATTTAGAAAAAAACCAAGAAGCTCTTTTAAAATTACCAAAACCAAAGGCAGTGATTTTTGATTGGGATAATACATTAGTTGATACTTGGCCATTAATTCAAAATGCTATCGACGAAACAATGTTGGCAATGGGTTTGGAGCCTTGGGGTTTAGAAAAAGTTCGTGATAATGTTCACAAATCAATGCGCGAATCTTTTCCAGAAATTTTTGGTAAAGATTGGCAAAAAGCTGGCGAGATTTACAAAAACGCTTATCGCTCAACTCATTTAGAAAAAATTCAACTTTTGCCGAACGCTTTAAAATTAATTGAGGCTCTAAGTAAAGCAGGAATTTTACAATTTGTAGTTAGCAATAAAATTGGAGTTACATTGCGTAAAGAAGCTGCAAAAATTGGTGTAGAAAAAAAGTTTTTTTCTTTAGTTGGAGCAGGTGATGCAAACTTTGATAAACCAAGTAAAGATCCAATAAATTTAGCTTTGATGGGTTCTGGTTTAGATCCAAAGAAAGATGAAATTTGGTTGGTTGGTGACACAATTGCTGATGTTGAATGTGCTTATAATTCTGGTTTAAGAGCAATCGTTTTTGGTGATAAAAAAAGCGGAATTTCAAAAACAATCTCTGCCGAAGTTTTAGAAAAAGGTTTTAAAGAAAGTGGAATTTTGCCGATTTATTTTAGTCACCAAAAATTAGCTAAATTAATTTTAGCTTAATCATTTCAGCTTTAATTTTTGCTTTCGCTGCATCAGAAGGAGTTACTAGAGGCAAGCGAGTTTCTGGACTGCAAAGACCCATTAAACTAGCCGCATATTTTACTGGAATTGGATTGGTTTCGCAAAACATAACATCATGTAAAGCTGTTAATTTATCCTGAATTTTTAAAGCGGTTTTGTAATCACCTTTAGAAGTTGATTTTTGTAAGTCGCTAACCAGTTTTGGTGCAATATTTGAAGTTACTGAAATCACGCCATTTCCACCCATTGCATTAAATCCAACAGCAGTTACATCTTCACCAGAAAGGTAAGAAAAAGACTTTTTAATTGCTAAGCGCATTGTGGCAACACGAGCTAAATCTCCAGTAGCATCTTTAATTCCAACTACGTTTTTTAACTCTGAAAGTCGGGCTAAATTTTGATCAGAAATGTTGATAACAGAGCGTCCCGGAACATTATAAATATAAAGAGGAATACCGCATTTATCCAAAGCTTTGTAGTGTTGATAAATTCCTTCAGCGGTTGGTTTGTTGTAATATGGAGCAACAATTAAACAAGAATCGGCACCAACTTTTTTAGCATGTTTGGTCATTTCAATTGCTTCTTCGGTTGAGTTAGATCCGGTTCCAGCCATAATTTCTACACGACCATTGGCAATTTTAACACATAATTCAATCACTAAATTATGTTCTTTATGAGATAAGGTTGGAGACTCACCAGTTGTGCCACAAGGAACAATTCCAGATACGCCATTTTTAATTTGAAATTCAACAAGCTTTTCTAAAGATTTTTCATCAATTTTATTATTTTTAAAAGGCGTAACTAATGCCGTATATGTTTTAGCGTTCATAATTTTTAAATTGATTTTTGTTGTACAGGGTTATGATGTTTTTAAATGATTTTTATATTTTCATAACACATTCCTTAAATTCAATTAACAAATGGATTCTTCTCAAACTATCAATGAAGTAGCGCAAATTGTTGCTACTCCAGAAATTGTTTCGTCGCAATATTTTCCAGTATTGCTTTTCCTAATTGTAGCAATTGGCTTGTCTTGCGTGATTATGCTGATTCCTTTTTTGTTAAATAAGAGAACTTCAGATAGTGAAAAACTATCTCAATATGAATGTGGTTTTGAAGGTGAGGGGCGTGTACGTAATGAGTTTGATGTTCAATTTTATTTAGTCGCAATTTTATTTATTATTTTTGACCTAGAAGTTGCCTTTTTATTTCCATGGGCAGTTTCTTTGGGAAAAATTGGAGTTTTTGGCTTTTGGTCAATGATGGTATTTTTAACTCTTTTAACCATTGGTTTTATTTACGAATGGAAGCGCGGTGCGCTTGAGTGGAAATAGAAAAAAGCATAAACGGCTTTTAGTACTAACTAAATTATTACTACAAAAATTTAAAAAATGATCAGTTCAAATTTTAGCCCCCTAAATCAAGATGCAATTCTAAATCAGACCACGCAAGACATGAATAATCGTGGATTTGTGACTGCAAAAATTGATGATTTAGTTAATTGGGCGCGTACAGGATCTTTATGGCCAATGACTTTTGGTCTTGCTTGTTGTGCAGTTGAAATGATGCAAGCTGCGGCAAGCCGTTATGATCTTGATCGTTTTGGTTTAATTTTTCGTCCAAGTCCACGTCAATCTGATGTGATGATTGTTGCAGGAACTCTAACTAATAAAATGGCTCCAGCCTTACGCAAAGTTTACGATCAAATGGCAGAACCGCGCTATGTAATTTCCATGGGAAGTTGCGCTAATGGTGGTGGATATTATCACTATTCTTATTCTGTTGTTCGTGGTTGTGATCGTATTGTTCCAGTTGATGTTTATGTTCCGGGATGCCCGCCAACAGCAGAAGGTTTGCTTTATGGAGTTTTGTTACTACAAAGAAAAATTAGAAGAACAGGAAGATTTAAAAGATAAGATTTATGAAAAACCTTCAAGAACAAGCTAATTATATCAAAGAAAATTTTTCAGGCATCACAGTTATTGAGCCAATTTCTTATGATAATTTAATAATTTATGTTGAGCCAAAAAAGATAATTGAGTTTCTAACTTTTTTGCGTGACGACAAAAATCTTTCTTTCAAAACATTGCTTGATGTTTTTGGTGCTGATCTTTTAGGAATTAGAGAGCCACGTTTTGAGGTTATTTACAACCTTTTAAGTTATAAATTAAACAATCGTATCACTATTAAAGTTGCCTTAAATGAAGGTGAAGAAGTTACAAGTGTGGTTTCGGTTTTTAATGCGGCAGGTTGGTTTGAACGCGAAGCTTTTGATATGTATGGAATTGTATTTACCAATCATCCAGATTTACGCAGAATTTTAACTGATTATGGTTTTGAAGGTCACCCTTTGCGTAAAGATTTTCCTCTTACTGGCTACAAAGAAGTGCGTTATTGCGAAGAGCAAAAAAAAGTGATTTATGAACCAGTAAAGCTAATGCAAGAATTTCGTAATTTTGATTTCGAAATGCCTTGGGAAGGAACTCAATACGCAATTTCAAAAGATAAAAACAACTAATTAATAGTTTTTTATGAACGGTATTTTTAACAGAATAGAAGGTTCTTTTAAAGCGGCAATGCGAGGCGAAGAATCAACAACCGTTCTAATAAAAAAATGGGGAATTCCTGCTTTTTTAATAAGTTTTTTCATTGCAGATAAATTGGTTATGGCTTTTGACCAAAAAGTTATTGATGTTTTAATATCTTCTTTGGTGGTTTTATATTTTGCTTGGCACATTTATGTTTTAAGAAAATGTTCGCCAAAAAAACCCAAACTAACTAAAGAAGAAAAAGAAGTTTTAAAACGTCAGGCTAGAAAAGATTTAGGAAGAAAAATTCTGCGCAAATTATTATTGCAAGAACCAATTTCTGAATGGAATCCAGTTAAAGTTACGATAATTTTAGACGTATTATTTATTACCCAATTTTTGGGATATATTTTTTAAGAAAAAATATCCAATTTATTGAATAATTTTTGTAGTAAATTCTGTTAAACCCTTTTGTTTTCACCACATTTGTTTTCACCACATGCGATTTTCATATTTTTCTTTTA
>CAYWVI010000060.1:0-4428 GCA_964461905.1 uncultured Rhizobium sp.
ATCGTTCCAATATTAACATGCGGCTTATTGCGACTAAAGGTTTGTTTAGACATATAATAAATATAACTTGAAGTTAATAAACCCGCCTCGTTAGCTCATAAGTCAACTACGAAGCAGTAAAAATTACGGTATTTTCAAAGGGAAAGTTGGCAGAATCTATGAAGCAATAAATAAAAAGCAAATAAAAATCTTCAGACTTCTGTTTTGGGCAAGAAATGCAGCGGTTAATTTTTTGCCTAACGAAATTGGGTTTTGGGTTTGGTGGATTTTTGTGGTGTTTTTTTGGTTATGAGTTTTTTTGTGATGGGCTTTAAAATTAGTAATGAACTAATTTTTAAAGCTTAGTCTGACCTTGGTTAAATCAGACTAAAAGCATAGTTTTCATTAACAAAAAAATTACAACTAATCAAAGGTTGAGTTAAAAACAAATATTTCTACTTATGGTTGAGTGAATTATCTCTAAATTTCTAGCGCAAATCTTCTTTCAAGCCAAGTTTTTATTGCTTTATTGAACTTTTTTCTTTTTGAAGAAAATATAAAAATATTTTTTCTTTTTTGTGAGAAAAATATTTTTTGTCTCTATCACAAATCAGCTTTCACAAGAAATTTTTAGAAAATTTCTGCGACAGAGAATTTAGTACAAACACTCTATAAAAAAATCGGTTTGCAACTTAGCTAATCTTAGCTAGTCACAAACCGATTTTTCGAAAATTGCAAAAATCAAATTACAGTTGAGATCTAATTGACTTAGTTGCTTCAACCATTTCTTTTAAAGCAGCTTTTGTTTCTGGCCAATCTCGAGTTTTTAAACCGCAATCAGGATTTACCCAAATTTGTTCAGCTTTTAAAACATCCAAAGCTTTTTTCAAAAGATCTTCCATCTCAGATTTGTTTGGAACGCGCGGACTATGAATATCGTAAACACCTGGCCCAATTTCATTTGGATATTTAAAGTTTACGAAAGCATTCAACAATTCCATTTGCGAACGTGAAGTTTCAATTGAAATCACATCAGCGTCCATGTTAGCAATCGCAGCGATGATATCATTGAATTCAGAATAACACATGTGAGTGTGAATTTGAGTTCTATCTTCAACACCAGAAGCACTGATTCTGAAGGCATCAACTGACCATTTTAAATAATCAGCCCAATTTGCTTTACGAATTGGTAATCCTTCGCGCAGAGCAGCTTCATCAATTTGAATAATTTTGATTCCAGCTTTTTCTAAATCACAAACTTCGTCACGAATTGCGAATGCAATTTGCATTGCTGTTTCTTTGCGTGGCTGATCGTCACGCACAAAAGACCATTGCAGAATTGTGATTGGACCTGTCAACATTCCTTTCATGATCTGCTTTGTTTGGCTTTGTGCAAATTTAGCCCAAGCAACAGTCATTTGGTTAGGACGCGAAACATCTCCAAAAATTACAGGAGGTTTTACGCAGCGCGAACCATAACTTTGAACCCAACCATTTTTAGTGAAGAAAAATCCTTTCAGCTGCTCACCAAAATACTCCACCATGTCATTGCGCTCAAATTCACCATGAACTAAAACATCAAGTCCAATTTCTTCTTGAAAACGAATGGTGCGGATAGTTTCTTCCTCGATAAATTTGTTGTAATCAGATTCAGAAATTTTTCCCGCTTTGAAGTCAGCACGATTTTTACGAACTTCTTTAGTTTGAGGAAATGAGCCAATTGTTGTAGTTGGCAAAATTGGTAAATTGATGTGAGAGTTTTGTAATTTTTTACGAGTAGCAAAATCGCTTTTACGGTTGATCAAATTTTCTGCAATTGATGCAACACGATTTTTTACAGCTTCATCGTGAATTCTTTTTGAAGTTTTGCGATTTTGAATTGCTGCTTTATTAGCATCAAGTTCAGCTTTAACCTCAGCTTCTTTTGTCAATGCAGCTTTAGCAACAACAGCAATTTCACCAAGTTTTTGTGAAGCAAAACTTAACCAAGATTTTAATTCAGTATCCAAATCAGTTTCATTAGCCAAATCAACAGGAGTGTGAATTAATGAGCATGAAGGAGCAACAATAACGCGATTTTCTCCAAGTTTTGCCACCGCTTTTTTCACTACAGAAATTGAATTTTCAAAATTATTAATCCAAATGTTGCGACCATCAATAACTCCAACTGACAAAATCTGATCGTTTTTAACTGCATTTAATGCAGAATCTAACTGGTCGGCAGCACGAACTAAATCAATGTGAACTGATGAAGTGCCAAGACTGAAAGCAAGATCAGCATTATCGGCCAAACTGTCAAAATATGTTGCTAAATGCAATTTGATTGAACCAGCAAATTCTTTGATTTTAGAATAAGCTGAAACATACGCTTTAGTTGCTTCGGCAGATAAATCAGTAACTAAAAATGGCTCATCAATTTGAACATCTTTAACACCAATTTCAGCTAATTTTTTGAAAAGTTCTTTGTAAGCAACCAACAAATTATCAAGCAAATCAAGTTTGTTTGAACCATCAACTGATTTTCCAAGAAGCAAGAAAGAAACTGGCCCGATAACAACTGGACGGGTTTCAATTCCCAAATTTTTAGCTTCTAAATATTCGTCAAAAATTTTAGTTGAAGAAATTTTAAAATTTTGACCTTTTTTAAATTCAGCCACGATGTAGTGATAGTTGGTGTCAAACCACTTGGTCATTTCCATTGCAGTAACGTCAATTCCATCTTTTTGCGCGCCTCGAGCCATAGCAAAGTAAAGATCTAGATCAACATTTCCGCCATTAAAGTTGAATCGCGCTGGAACAGCTCCAAACAAAGCCTGAGCATCTAAAATGTGATCGTAAAAAGAAAAGTCATTTGATGGAATAAAATTTAAACCAGCAGATTTTTGTTTTTGCCAGTTAATAGCACGAATTTCAGCAGCCGTTTTTTGCAAATCAGCAGCTGTAGAAGTTTTTTTCCAATAGCTTTCGACAGCTTTTTTAAGCTCGCG
This sequence comes from uncultured Rhizobium sp., assembly GCA_964461905.1. Lineage (GTDB taxonomy): Bacteria > Pseudomonadota > Alphaproteobacteria > Rickettsiales > UBA1997 > UBA2645. The sequence continues at coordinate 2,967 of CAYWVI010000060.1, forward strand.
ATTAGCACCAATTCTAGGAAAACCTAGGTTTGCAGTTTTTAACATTTTTTTGATTTTTTTAAGATTTGCGCAAGGCTTTGCAACAAAGAGAAAAATTAAGGCGGGCTCGCCATCGAGTTTTTTTGGGATAACTCGGCAATGAAATATATTTGATTTTGTGTTATTACAAAACGGAATTTAAAATATTTTTTACAAATTTCAAAAGCAAGACGCTATTTTGGGAGCTTGTTTTTTGTGCATGAAAAGTTAGCTTGATGCAAAATTATCCTAATTTAATTTCAAAAAAATGACAATTCATAAAACCGACCTTGTTATTGTTGGAGCTGGTCCAGCAGGATTATTTTCAGTGTTTGAAGCTGGAATGCTAAAAATAAAAACTCACGTAATCGACACGCTCGAAATTATCGGCGGACAATGCACCGCGCTTTATCCAGAAAAACCAATTTATGATATTCCTGCGCATCCAAAAGTTTTGGCTAGCGACCTAATTGAGCAATTAGAGGCGCAAGCTGCGCCGTTTCATCCGACTTATCATTTGAATCAGCGCGTCGAAAAATTCGTTAAAAATTCTGACGGAAGCTTTACGGTTACAACTTCAAAAAATACGCAGATCAATTGCAAAGCTGTGATTATTGCTGCGGGTTGCGGAGCCTTTGGACCAAACCGTCCGCCACTTGAAGGAATTGAAGAATTTGAAGGAAAATCGGTTTTTTACGCGGTGCGAAATAAGTCAGAATTTGCTGGCAAAAATGTGGTAATTGCTGGTGGCGGCGATTCTGCAGTTGATTGGGCTTTAAGCCTTTCTGAAATTGCTAAAAAAGTTTATGTTGTGCATCGTCGCGACAAATTTAAATGCGCGCCAGAAAGTGCCGATAAAATGAAAAAATTAGCAGCCGAAGGCAAAATTGAATTGGTAATTCCATTTCAACTTGATGGTCTTGAAGGCGCAAATGGTAAGCTTTCTGCCGTGTTGGTAAAAGATTTTGATGGCAACATAAAAAAACTTGAAGCTGATTATTTATTGCCATTTTTTGGCTTGGCGATGGAGCTTGGTCCAATTGCTAATTGGGGTTTAAATTTGCACAAAAATCACATCGAAATCTCCGACGCTTCAACCATGCAAACTTCAGTTGCTGGGATTTACGCCATTGGCGACATCGCAACTTACAAAAATAAATTGAAATTAATTTTAACTGGCTTTGCCGAAGCCGCTTCTGCCTGTCATGATTTGCGCAAAATTGTGCATCCTGACGAAGTTTTTCATTTTGAATATTCAACGAGTAAAGGCGTTTTGTAAAAAAACTTTTGTAAGTATCCCGCGCTTCTGTGTAACATTTGCGCAAGACTGGGTCTTTCGACCCCGTCGCAACGTTCATGTAAAAATTATCCAAAGCTCGGATGCCGAAATTAACAAAAACTAACAAAAATGAACGTGTGGACGGAGTTACAAACTCCGTCCAGC
>CAYWVI010000061.1:0-3943 GCA_964461905.1 uncultured Rhizobium sp.
CAACTGGATAGAGTGTTGCTTTCCGAAGGCAAAGGTTGTGGGTTCAAATCCCGCCAGATGCACCAAAAAAATAAATTATAAAAAAATAAGACCGCTCTTAGTTTTTTATTACGAAATACTCTAAATCAAAGCGAGCTTTGATTTATAATAGTGTAGGTTGTGGGTTCAAATCCCGCCAGATGCACCAAAAAATAGATTATAATTTTAGTTATGAAAAACATAGTCACTGCATCATTTATTATCATTGGAGATGAGATTTTATCGGGTCGTACCAAAGATGAAAATCTTAATTTCTTAGCATGTGCTTTAGCAGAAAGTGGTGTGAGTTTAAAAGAGGTGAGGGTTGTTCCTGATGTTGAGCAAGAAATAATTGATGCAGTTAATTTTGTGCGAAAAAAATATGATTATGTATTTACAAGTGGTGGAGTTGGAACAACTCACGATGACATAACAATTGAAGCAATAGGAAAAGCTTTTGATGATGATTTAAAGATCAATCAAGAAGCTGCAGATTTGTTAGCAAAATATTATGGAAGCAGACTTTCTGAAATTCATATGAAAATGGCTAACCTTCCGAGTAAAGCTAGATTAATAGAAAATGATATTTTGTCTCCTTCAGGATTTATAATTGAAAACGTATTTGTAATTGCGGGAGTTCCAAAAATTTTTAGGGCAATGTTTGAAGGAGTAAAAAAAGAAATTGTTGGTGGAAAAAAAGTAAAATCGCGTGAAATAAAAATTTCTTTACCAGAATCATCAATTGCAAAAATTTTTGCTGACTTACAAAAAAAATATCCTCAAGTTGTTATGGGAAGTTATCCTTCTGAAACTGGAGCTTCTTTGGTTTTTAGATCTATTGAATATGATTTAATAGACGTTGCTCTTGAAGAAATGGTAAAAATATTACAACAAATTGACCATAATTCTGTGGTTTTAATCTCTTAATTTTAAATGGACCAAAAAAAGGAAGAAATACAAGCAGAATCTAGCGAAGAGAGGGCGGAATATTTTGAATATATTAAAGCTTCCGTTGAAGATAAGTCTTACTTCAAAGATGCTTTAGATTGGTATTTTTTTCGTTATGTAACTCCAATTTGCGATAGAACTTTACTTATTTTTGGAGCAATAGTTGCAACTGTTGTGCTATTCTTTTTATTTCAGCTTATCAAAGGATCTTTTCCATTGGTAGAAGAGGTTCCAGTTTTTATTGCTGCTGATGATCCATCAATTTCTTTTCCAAATATTGTCTCACTAAAACCAAAAAAAGGAAAAGAGAATTACGATCAAGATATAAAAACAGTTGATGAGGCAATTGCGAAATACATGTTATCTCTTTATGTCAAAGAGCGCGAATCCTACGATTTTAGCAAGGCAGAAGCTGAAGAAGTTAATAGAAAATTTAATTACATTAAAACCCTTTCTTCAGCTGAGGAATATCGAAATTTTCAGTTAATTATGAGTCCGGACAATCCAATTAGTCCAATTAAAGATTTTGGATATCCAATTACAAAAAATATCACGGTTGAATCAGTAAAATTTAATAGAAAAGAAGTTCATGATTTTAAGGATAAAATAATGGAATTTATTTCTGTTGAACTACCGAGTGAAGCCGAAGTTAGATTTTTTTCTGTGGTTAAGACGCGTCTTGACTCAGGAGTTAAAGAAGAAAAGCAACGCTATCTTGCCAAAATTAAATTTCGTTTTGATGGTGTAAAAAAAGATGAGAGAAAAATAAATTTTACCGTCAGTAGCTACAAACTTTATAATATCAGATGAAGAAGATTTTTATATTTTATCTAACAATACTTTGTTTTTTTGTAACTTCTGCAAAGGCTGCACAAATGCCTCGTTTTCTTGGCAGTGAAAAAAAATTTAGAAGTTATATTTTTAATCCAAACGATGTTTATCGCTATCTTGGACATTATACATATCAGGGATTTATTGAATTTCAGGAAGGAGAAACAGTTAGCACAATTTCCATGGGAAATCCTTCTTTGTGGTTATTTGAACATTTGGGAAATCGCCTATTTTTAAAGCCAGTTGGAGAAGATGGTTCAGAAACAAATATGACAGTTATAACAAATAAACATGTTTATCACTTTGAGTTAATGGCAAAAGAAGCAAAAGGAATTACCGATAAAGATCTAATCTTTGTAGCTAAGTTTGTTTATCCAGATGAAAAAGATAAAAATATTGTGCAATTTCCAAAATCCACTCCATCTGACGAACCAGATATGAGGGATTTAACAGCTTATAATTTTAATTACCAATATACAGGAGAAGCCTCAATTGCTCCTTTAAAAGTTTTTGATAATGGTGAGTTTACATATTTTCAATTCAGTAAAAGAAATGCTGAAATTCCTGCAATTTTTACAGTTGATGCTGGTGGTTTTGAGTCGTTAATAAATTTTAGATCAGCGGGTAGCTACATTATTGTTGAGAGAGTTTCTCCTCAATTCACATTAAGGAATGGTAATGACATTGTTTGTGTTTATAATACAGAACTTTATACAAACGGTCGTGCAAGACAAACAACCTTGAGATCTGCAGGAACTCCAAATGTTAATAACTTTACTGGTTCTGCAACGGATGTTCCTCCTTATGCAACTTCTTCTGCTCCAGCTTTTAATCCGGGTGGAATTGTTGATCCAACAACATTTGCTCCACCAAGTTCAGCTCCATCAACAGGAATGATGCCACCCGGCATGATTATGCCAAGACGATTGGGTGGAGTTTAGGCGTATTTACTCAAAACTATTCGAATTTTCGAAAAAAATAATTTTATGAAACAAGAAATACCAAACTACAATCACAAGCTTTCTGAGAGAAAATGGCAAAAGACTTGGGAAGAAAAAGATATTTTTAAATTTGACGAAAATTCCACAAACGAAAAATATTACGTTTTGGAAATGTTTCCTTATCCGTCGGGGAAAATTCACATGGGGCATTTGCGAAACTATGCTATCGGTGATTGCGTATCGCGTTTTAAAAAGTTGCAAGGCTTTAATGTTTTGCATCCAATGGGTTTTGATGCTTTTGGATTGCCCGCTGAAAATGCCGCTCTTGAGCGCAAAATTCACCCACAAAAATGGACTTTAGAAAATATCAAAACCATGACAGCCGACTTGAAATCAGTTGGTTTATCAATTGATTGGAGCCGCGAAGTAATTACATGCTTGCCAGAATATTATAAGCATGAGCAAAAAATTTTCCTCGATTTTTTAAAGGCTGGACTGGCTTATCAAAAAGAATCTTTTGTTAATTGGGATCCAATTGACAACACAGTTTTAGCTAATGAACAGGTGATTGACGGTCGCGGTTGGAGAAGTGGCGCGCTAATTGAAAAGAAAAAACTTAAGCAGTGGTTTTTAAAAGTTTCAGATTTTTCTGAAGAACTTTTGGCAGAATTAAAAAATCTTAAAGGTTGGGACGAAAGGGTTTTAACCATGCAAGAAAAGTGGATTGGAAAAAGCGAAGGTTTGATTGTTGATTTTAAAATTGCTTCTGAAGCCTCTAAAAAAATTTCAGTCTATACAACTCGTGCCGACACCTTGTTTGGCGCATCTTTTATTGGCATTTCGCCAAATCATCCAATTGCGCAAGAATTGTCAAAAAACAATTCTGAAATCAAAAATTTTGTTGATGAATGCAATCGCAGCGCGGTTGACGAACAGACAATTGAAAAACAAGAAAAAAAGGGATTAAAAACAGGTTTAGAAGTTATTCATCCCCTTGATGAAAACTGGAAATTGCCAGTTTACATCGCCAATTTTGTTTTGATGGAATATGGCACCGGCGCAATATTTGCATGCCCAGCACATGATGAGCGCGATTTTGAATTTGCTAGAAAATATGATTTGCCGATTCGTCAAGTTGTTGAAAGCAATGGTGCTCAATTGCCTTATTTAGAAGATGGAAAAATCATTAACTCGCAATTTTTAAA
>CAYWVI010000062.1:0-3891 GCA_964461905.1 uncultured Rhizobium sp.
TTTTTTCAATATCTAAGGAGTTATAAAATATCTATGTCAGAAGTTATAAAAGGTAAAGTTAAGTGGTTTAATGACGAAAAAGGTTTCGGATTCATTGAGCAAGAAGGTGCAAAAGACGTATTTGTGCATCACAGTGCTATTAAAACCTCTGGTGGTGGTCGCAGAACATTAGTTGAAGGTCAGAATGTAAGCTTTGAAGTCATCCAAGGAAAAAAAGGCCCTGAAGCTGCAAACGTATCTGCAGAATAAGAATTAAAAAAATTTTTATAAATTTTTAAATAGCTTCCCTTCATAGAAATTAAGGAGGGAGGCTATTTTTTTAGCTGAGTTTTGGAATTGATTAAGAAGTGATTAATAGAAATGTCGCAATCTCATCTTTTTCTACAAAATTCTTTGGTGGTCTCTTTTTTTAAAAGAAACTTAAATATGAATAGAGAATATTTTTTAAGCTTACCTTCAAATAATTTTTATCTTCTTCCAAAAGCTGGAGAGATAGTTTTTTCTGATTTTAAAATCTCTGATGTAAGAAAGGTTGGGAGATATCATAAAAATACGGATATCATTAAGATGATAGTTGAGATGAAAAATATTGATGTAAATAACTTCTCGGATCAAAAAATATTAATCTTAAACCATGATTTGGATTTTGAAGTTAGTTCAAATCAAACTATTGTTAACGACATACTAATATTTAGTAGAGTAAAGAGAGATTCGATTAAGCTATTTGACTTAATGGAGATGATTAACTTCGCAATTGAGGCAAAAAGAAAAGCAGTTAATAAATTTGTTAAAGAGCTATTTTACGATGGAAATTCTGATGTCTGCCATGTTGTTCTTGTTGAGAATTTTTCTACACAAGATTCTAAAAATGATGTTTTGAAAGAAATAGAAATTATTGCTAAAAAATGCTTATTTCAATATGAGATGAATGGTTGTGTTGGTGGTGTTGGAGCAGCATTTTTTGAGAAAGATTTATAAATATAATTAATCAAAAAGTAGTTATGAAAATAAAATTTTTAATAGGATTGTTGCTAACTATAGTGTGGCTAGTTTTTGCGGGTTTTATTTTTTTTAGCAAATCTTCTATTGCTGAAATTTCGGTCAATGAGTTAGGTGATTTTTTATCTGGGTTTATTTCGCCAGTTGCAATAATCTGGTTGGTGTATGGATATATACAACAAGGCTATGAATTAGCTTCTCAAAAACAAGAATATATCAATAGTATCAGGTTATCAGCCTACGTTGCCATGATAGATTACGAAACAAAAGAAAGAATGATGTTTTATGATAAAAAGAAGCAAGATCCAAATAATAACTGGGATTTGGCGGCAAGAAATTCAAAGGCAAGAGCAGAATTCTATAAAGCAAATATAGAAGGGTTGTTAAAAGATATTGAAGATAAAAAATTATAAAAAAAACAGAATGCCAGTGCTTGGCATTCTGTTTTTAAAAATATTCTATTTGGCTAGTTTTTTCAAAAGAGTTTTGTCAGTTACTATGTCTAGCACTGTTTCTTGAATTAATTTATTGATGATTTCTGAGTCGGTTTTTTCAAGTGGAACTAAGAAATGTTTTCCTTTAGTAGAAAGGGTGAAGTTTTTACTAAAACTATCTTTGGTTTTAGCACTTCTTACAATAATTTTAATTGCAATACTTGCTTCAGACTTACCAATAAAAAACTTGCGTTTTGCGCCATATTTTAATTTTTCTAGGTGAATTTCCAAGATCTTATCATTGCCTTTTTTAAAGCCAGATTCAAATAAATGTTTACTGATTTCTTCGCGTAGCAGTTCTGTAAGATTCTGATCACTAGAAATTTGAATTTTTTCACTTCCAAAAGTTTTGTGACCAATAAAATTGGTTTTAGATCTATCGTCAAAAGCAATTATTTCAATGTTGCCAGCAGAAGCAATCGGTTCTGACTTAATATTACTAACAGCAATATTAAATTTGATGTTCTGATCTTGGTGAGTACAAGAGATAGCAAAGATAGTGGCTAAAATTGCGATGTATTTTGTTAGTTTCATAAAATTCCTCTAATGTTAATAGGTGTTAATGTAGGTCTTGCAAAGCTCGTACTTCAAATTTATTTCCCTGATTTTTATAGGCTTTAAGAGCATCAACTAAAGCTTTTGCTCCAGATATTGTTGTGGTGTAGTTTACGCCGCGCATCAAAGAAGTTCTGCGAATTGAAAAACTATCTTTAGTTGCTTGCGCGCCTTCAGTGGTATTTATTATCAGAGATATTTCTTTGCGATCAATCATGTCAACTACGTGAGGACGATCTTCTGTGATTTTATTAACAATTGTCACTGGAATTTCATGTTCAGAAAGAAATCTCGCAGTTCCACGAGTGGCAACAATTTTAAATCCAATTTCAATTAGTTTGCGCGCTAAATCGGGCAAATATTTTTTGTCAGAATCTTTAACAGATAAGAATACTAATCCTTCAGTAATAAGTTTTACACCAGCTGCCATTTGAGCTTTGGCAAAAGCTAGAGGAAAGGTTTTGTCAATTCCCATAACTTCGCCAGTTGATTTCATTTCAGGCCCTAAAATTGTATCAGTGTTTGAAAAACGAGCGAATGGAAAAACCACTTCTTTTACTGAAAAGAAATCTAGCTTTTTTTCTTTAAGATTAAATTCAGATAGTTTTTTTCCCGTCATAATAAGAGATGCAATTTTAGCAACGGGAATACCAGTAGCTTTTGCAACAAAAGGAACAGTTCGTGAAGCGCGCGGATTAACTTCTAAAACAAATAAAACATTATTTTGAATGGCATATTGAACATTCATCAAGCCTTTTACATTAAGTGCTAGAGCTAGTTTTATTGTCGCCTTTTTTACTTCTTCAATTATTTCTTCTGATAAAGAGTAAGGAGGAATTGAACAGGCAGAATCTCCAGAGTGAATTCCCGCTTCTTCAATATGTTGCATAATTCCGGCAACAAAAACTTCTTTGCCATCGCTTAATGCGTCAACATCAACTTCGATTGCATCAGTTAAAAACTTATCAAGAAGAATTGGGCCAGTTTCAAAAACATCAGAATATTCAATAAGATATTTCATCAAATAAGCTTCATCATAAATTATTGCCATTCCTCTTCCACCAAGAACATAAGATGGTCTGACAACAACGGGAAATCCAATTTCTTTAACTTGATCCAGAACCTGTTGCGCAGAATATGCAATGTAGTTTTGCGGTTGATTTAGATCTAACTTTTGTAGCAAGCTTTTGAAGCGATCGCGATCTTCAGCTAAGTCAATCATGTCTGGAGATGTGCCAATTATTGGAATGTTTTCATCTTGCAAAAACTTCGCAAGGCTTAGTGGAGTTTGTCCACCAAATTGAACATTCACGCCAAGAAGTTCGCCATTAGACATTTCTTTTTTGATTAGCTCAATTGTGTCTTCTGCGGTTAATGGTTCAAAATAAAGGCGATCAGAAGTGTCGTAATCTGTAGATACAGTTTCTGGGTTGCAATTTACCATAATTGCTTCAATGCCATTTTCCCTAAAGGCAAAAGCAGCGTGAACGCATGTGTAATCAAACTCAATACCTTGTCCGATACGATTTGGGCCAGAGCCTAAAATTACAACTTTTTTACGATTAGTAGGATTTGATTCGCAAGATGAATGGTTGACGTAAGACATTTTTAATGCTTTTGGATATTTTAAAAAAAATTTTGCTTAACATAGGGGTGCGAATTTTTAATTTCTAAAGTTTTTTTGCAGAAAAAATTGTCCTTATTTTTTATTGTTTAAATTTTTCCTCTAATTAATTTTTGCGATGTTTTCGGGTTTTATAACTTGAAAAATATGGTGATAAACTCTCTTCGTAATAAACGTACATGGACCTGGGGGCAGAACCCAGCACCTCCACCAAAATTC
>CAYWVI010000063.1:0-3403 GCA_964461905.1 uncultured Rhizobium sp.
CCCAAGTCTCTGCCAAACCCAAATCAAGCAAAAGCTGATTCAAATAAACTCCTTCAGATGCAACTTTATTGGCATCTTTTTCTTTGCCGCTTTTGTCAAAAAAAACGTCGGCAACGTAGCGACCGTAAATGTCGGTTTTGTTGGTTTTTAAAATCAAAAAAGCAGTGTCTTTCAAAATTTTTTGCAATTTTGCTTTCGCTTTTTGTCCTTGTGAGGTCTTTGCTTCTGCGGCGTTAATTTTTGCTAAGCGAATAATTTCGTGGTGCTTCACGCCAAATCCCAAATCTAGTTTTACGTGCAAAGTGTCGCCGTCGACAACTTTCTCTAGTTTGGCAATGTAGGTGTAATCAGAGTTTGAAGTTGTGAGAGTTGCAAGGTTGGTCGCCAGTTTTTTCTCAACAAAAATGTTAAATCCTAAATCAATCTCTTCTTCCAAAGTGAGTTTGTAAGTAAAAAGACGACCCCTTTTTACCTTCAATTTCGGCGCGGTTTTTGGTTTAGAAATTTTCTTTTTTGATTTTTTTGTCGCGGCGATTTCTTCTTGCAGATTGTCGCTGCTAATCTGATTTTTAATTACCAGATCTTCTAATTGTCGCCGAGTTTCTTCGTCTTTCACGGCAATTAAACTGCGGTAGTGGCTCCAGCTCAAAGCCTTATTTTCACTCGGTAATTTTGGGTAGGCTTTGTAAAAAGCGTGCATTTTGTAGAGTGAAGTTTGTGCGATTCCTGTGTCTTTTTCTAGCTTGGTAAACAACTCTTTTCCGTATTCTGCTCGGTTATTTCCTTTTAAATTTCCTTCAATTTCTTTGCCGATTTGCCAACTCATTTTTACTTTTTGGTGGTCAACAATTTTGACTAAATTTTTCTTGGTGTTGGCAACTACTTTTTGAATTTTTAAAAGTAGTTTTTCGTAATTTATCAGTGAAATTTGCATTGGCTTTAAGGCTTAATTTGCAAGGGTTAAAGCTGGTTTTTTCTGAATTTTCTCCTTAAGGAGAAAATTGGTAATTTTTTTACTAAATTTATTTCTTTTTGCTTTCTGTTTTTCCTATTTTTTTGCCTCTTAAAATTAAGTTACTGAAGAAAGCGCGTTCAATTTTTAGTTCTTAATTTTTAATTTTTCCAAAAGCTGATCAGTTTCATCACGCAGTAATTCAACTTTAACTTCAGTGGTGCCGTGTTGTTTAAAATCAAGCATTGTTGCTGCTTTTTCAGAAACATCAATTACACGATTTTTAGCGAAAGGTCCGCGGTCATTCACACGAACAACAACGCTTTTATTGTTGCGCAAATTTGTAACTCGAACCAAAGAAGGTAATGGCAGAGTAGGGTGAGCTGCTGTCATGCTGCCCATGTTGTAGGTTTCTCCATTGGCGGTTAATTTACCGTGAAAATCGTCGCCGTACCAAGAGGCGGTGCCAATTTCTTCAAAATCTTCGTAATCTTGGGGAACATAATTTACGCCAAAAATTTCGTAAGGATTTCCTACTTTAAATATTCCGCGATATTGCTCATTTTCTTCAAGAAAATCAGAAGAAGAATTGTTGTTTTGGGCAAAACTTTCTTTTTGATTTTTTAGTTCTGATTTTTTTTCAAAAACAAATTTAGAATTTTTAGAAATTCCAGCCTGCATCGATTCTGACGGTTTGATAAAGTTAGAATATTTGCTGGCAATTCTTTGTTGATTTGCGTTTGTGGTTGTTTTTTTTCTAACGTGATATTTTTGATTTTTGCCTTTGGGGCTAGAACATGAGGCCAAAAGAGATAAGATCAAAATTGCCAACCAGATTTTTTTCATTTATTGCTTAAGTTTGTTGATAATGCTGATTTGCGGCAGTGCCATTATTTCTTGTTTAAAGCCAATTTTCTTAAAAGAAAATTCTTCGCAACCAGTTATTTTAAATTCTTTTTTTGTGATGAGAAAAATTCCATATTCTGCAAAAAAATTAGCAAAATAATCTTTTCCTAAGATGCCAAGAAGTTTATGTTTTGAAGTTAAAAATATTTTTTTCTGCACAGAAAAATTTAACTGCTCACAAAGTTTTTCAAAATCTTTAATTGAGCAAAAGTGAATGTTTGGCGTATCAAACCATTCAAAAGGAATGGTTTTGTTAACTGGCATGCAACCTTTAACCATCATTTGAAAACGATTTTTAAAATGGGCAAAATTTGGAAAAGAAACAATCGCAAATTCAGCAACTCGAAGCATTTCTTCCAAAAGTTCTTTTGGTTTTTGAGTTGCCTGCAAAGTTTGGCTTAAAATAGCAAAATCAAAACTGCGATCTGGATAAAATCCTAAATCACTTTCTGCATCACCTTGAATTGCTGAAATTCCTTTTGATAAAGCTTTGCTAACTTGGCTTTGAGAAATTTCTAATCCGCGCGCATCAACATTTTTGGTTTTTTTTAAAAAATCTAATAGCTCGCCGTCGCCGCAGCCAATATCTAAAACTTTTGAATTGGGCTTAATGAGTTGGGCGATGATTTCCAAATCGTATCTGATTTGGTGTTTAACAATGTTTTGTCCAATTGAGGTCATAAATTTACTGATTTAAAAATCCTGAAATGGTGTTTTTTAAAGCCTCGCTTTCAAGTAAAAACGAATCGTGCCCAGCATTACTTTCAATAACAATGCTGCTTACATTAATGCCGCAGGCAACTAAACCTTGGGTTAGTTTTTTTGATTCTGACGGCGGAAATAACCAATCGTCAGAAAAAGAAATAATACAAAATTTGCCATTTTTATTTTGAGCAAAATTTAAAAATGCGTTGCTGATTTTGCCGCCAAAATCTCCTTCTAAATCGAAATATCCAACTGCTTTTGTAACGTAAAGATAAGAGTTGGGATCAAAGCGTTCAACAAAGCTGCTTCCTTGATGATGCAGGTAACTTTCAATTTGAAATTCTCGGTCAAAGCTAAAAGAAAAATTCTCTTTATCTTGTAAATTTCTGCCAAATTTTTTTTGCAGCGCGTTTTCAGAAAGGTAGCTGATGTGCGAAATCATGCGAGCAACGGCCAAACCATTTGAGGGATATTTTTTTTGCTCGAAATATTTGCCTTCACACCAATTGGGATCAGCCATTATTGCTTGTCGACCAACTGCATGAAATGCAATATTTTGTGGACCGTGACGGTAAGAAGTTGCCAAAGGAACAACCAGATTAACTTTTTGAGGATAAAGCACCGCCCAAGTTAAAGCTTGCATTCCCCCAGTTGAACCACCAACTACAGCGTGAAGTTTTTTAATTCCAAAATGTTCAATTAATAAGTTTTGAGTATTTACAATGTCGTAAATTGTCACGATTGGAAAATCGATTCCGTAAGGTTTTTGAGTTTCTGGGTTAATCTCTTTTGGACCCCAAGAACCCATGCAACTGCCAATAATATTAGCGCAAATCACAA
>CAYWVI010000064.1:0-3214 GCA_964461905.1 uncultured Rhizobium sp.
AAAATCAAAGGCATTACGCCCATTCCAATTAAGTTAGAACGGTGAATTCTTTCAAAACTTTCAGCAACTACTGCCTTTACTCCAAGAAGAAAAGTTCCTTTAGCCGCCCAATCACGAGAAGATCCCGTGCCATATTCTTTGCCTGCAAAAACTACCAAAGGCGTGTTTTGCTCTTTGTAAAACATTGCTGCATCGTAAATTGACGTAACTTCGTTTTTTTCAAAAATTTTGGTAAATCCGCCTTCTTTAGTTCCGCCTAAAATTTCATTTTTAATGCGAACATTGGCGAAAGTTCCGCGCATCATAACTTCGTGATTACCGCGTCTTGCGCCGTAAGAATTGAAATCAGCTTTCGCTACATTTTTTTCTGTTAAATAAGCCGCCGCTGGAGAAGTTGCCGAAATGTTTCCTGCTGGAGAAATGTGATCAGTTGTGATTGAATCACCAAAAATTGCCATAATTCGCGCCGCTTTAATTTCAACCGCATTGTCGCGATTCAAATCGTCGAAGAAATTTGGCAAGCGAATGTAAGAGCTGTTTTCATTCCATTTGTAAGTGTCTGATTTTGTCACTTCAATTTTCTGCCAAGATTCATCACCCAAAAATAAATCAGCATATTTTTTAGCAAAAATTTCTCTGGTCACAAAAGAATTTATTACCGCAGAAATTTCTTCCTGACTTGGCCAAATGTCTTTTAAATAAACTTTTTTACCATCAAGACCAATGCCAATTGCGTCAGTTGTTAAATTATTTTTAAGAGTTCCGCTTAAAGCATAAGCAACAACCAAAGGTGGAGAAGCTAGATAATTAGCTTTTACCAAAGGATGAACGCGACCTTCAAAGTTGCGATTTCCCGAAATCACCGAACCAACAATCATATTTTTTGATTTAACAGCTTCTTCAATTTGCGGATGAAGCGGGCCAGAGTTTCCGATGCAAGTTGTGCAACCATAACCAACAATGTTAAAACCCAATTGGTCTAAATATTTTTGCAAACCAGAATTTGCCAAATATTCGCTAACCACTTGCGATCCGGGAGCCAAAGAAGTTTTAACATGACCTTTAACCTTCAAACCTTTTTCAACTGCTTTTTTTGCCAATAAACCCGCCGCAATTAAAACCGAAGGATTTGAAGTGTTGGTGCAAGAGGTAATCGCCGCAATCACAACGTCACCTTCGCTTAAATCGGTGTTTAATTCTGGAATTAAAACTTGTGATTCATTGGTTCCTGAAAGTTCTTTTTGAAAGCCTAAAAAAGATTCAGAAACGTCAGACAAAACCACGCGATCTTGAGGTCTTTTTGGACCAGCCAAACTTGGTTGAATTGTTGAAATATCGAGCTCCAAAACATCGCCAAAATCAGGATCAACATTGTGATTTTCTAAAAACATTCCTTGAGCTTTTGAATAAGCTTCAACTAGAGCGATGGTTTTTTCATCACGCGCCGTAAGGTTTAGATAATCCAACGTCACTTTATCAATCGGAAAAATACCGCAAGTCGCGCCATATTCTGGAGCCATGTTGGCAATTGTTGCGCGATCAGCTAAAGAAAGTGAAGAAAGAGCTGGTCCAAAAAATTCAACAAATTTTCCAACCACGCCTCTTTTGCGAAGCATTTGTGTTACAGTTAAAACCAAATCTGTTGCCGTAATTCCTTCAGGCAATTTGCCAGTAAGTTTAAAACCAATAACTTCTGGAATTAGCATTGAAATTGGCTGACCCAACATTGCCGCTTCAGCCTCAATTCCACCAACTCCCCAGCCTAAAACTGCAAGACCGTTAATCATTGTAGTGTGCGAGTCAGTGCCAACAACGGTGTCTGGGTAAGCAAAAAGCTCGCCGTTAATTTCACGACTCCAAACCACACGAGCCAAATTTTCTAAATTTACTTGGTGACAAATGCCGGTTTGTGGCGGAACAGCGCGAAAATTATCAAAAGATTTTTGCGCCCATTTTAAGAACTCATAACGCTCAAAGTTGCGCTCATATTCTAAATCAACATTTTTTTGCAAAGAGGTTTTATTTCCAGCAAAATCAACTTGAATTGAATGGTCAATTACCAAATCAACTGGCACAAGTGGGTTGATTTTTTTCGGATCTTTATTTTGTTTTTTTACCGCATCGCGCATTGCCGCCAAATCAACAACAGCGGGAACTCCAGTAAAATCTTGCATCAAAACTCGCGCTGGAGAAAAGGCAATTTCAATTCTTTTTTCAGGGTTTTTTACTGAATCAATTACCGCCAAAATATGCTCTGCTTTAACCACATCGCCATCAAAATTTCTGATCAAATTTTCTAACAAAACTTTTAAGCTAAATGGCAATTTTGAAATGTCGCGATCAAGCTTCTTTGCTGCATCTTGCAATGAAAAAAAAGTGTAATTTTTATCAGCAACTTTAATCTGAGATTTTGGCGTGAAATATGTCATAAAGATTTAAAAGTTATTAACTTGAAGTATTTGAAATAACCCAACTTGGATCTTGAGATGTGATATCTTTCTTAAAAGACCAAATATCAGTTAACTCACTAATTGTATCTTTCTTACCTGCAACTATTTGCCCAAATTTGTCAGTCACATAATTAATTTGTCTCGAAACAATTTTCACAACCACAACAGCAGAATTTTCAAATAAATTAGCCGCTAATATTTCTGTTTTATCAATCGCTATTAAATTAGTTGTGAGAGCTTGACCTTGTGATTCTCTTTCTTTAATTGCAGATTCAAAACCATGAAAAACATTTTCTGCCAATAAAGGCTTTAACGCATTTAAATCATTAGCAGCAAATGCTTTAAGAGACATCTCAAAAACTGATTGAACACCTTGTACAAAAAACTGAGCGGAAATATTACAACGTTGCAAAATATTAATAAGATTTTCTTTTACCTGCGGAGAAACATCAGCGAGAATTTTTTCATCAATTTGTTTTTGTTCTTCAGAAATTTCAGCGATTTTTTGGATCAGTTTATTTTGGATTTCTTCTGCCTTTTCTTTGGCTTTTACAACTTTTGCAAGAATTTGATTTTTTTCTTCCTCGTCAACGCGACCAAGTTGGCTTCCCAACTTCAACAAAATTAAAAATGCAATTGCAGCGAAAAAAAGAATATCCATTAAAAACTCAACGAAGTTTAAACTTGAAAGTGGGGCAAGCGACGGGTTTCGAACCCGCGACCCTCAGAACCACAACCTGATGCTCTAACCAACTGAGCTACGC
>CAYWVI010000065.1:0-3165 GCA_964461905.1 uncultured Rhizobium sp.
CAATTTCATCAATATAAATTATGCCGCGCTGAGTTTTTTCAATATCGTAATTTGCTGACTGCAAGAGGCGTGAGATAATGTTTTCTACATCATCACCAACATATCCAGCTTCTGTTAAAGAAGTTGCGTCAGCCATTGTGAATGGAACGTCAAGAATTCTGGCTAAAGTTTGTGCAAGTAAAGTTTTTCCGCAGCCAGTTGGTCCAATCATTAAAATGTTGGATTTGCTCAATTCAACGCCGTCAGATCCAGATTGAGAAATAGAATCAATACGTTTGTAGTGATTGTAAACTGCAACAGATAAAACTTTTTTGGCACGTTGCTGACCAACAACATAATCGTCTAATATTTTTAAAATATCTTTTGGAGTTGGTTTTTCGCCATCGCCTTTATGTAATGGAGATTTTTTTTGCTCTTCACGCAAAATATCCATGCCAATTCCGATACATTCGTTACAAATTAAAACGGCTGGACCAGCGATTAGTTTTTTTACCTCATTGTGATTTTTGCCACAAAAAGAACATGCTAAATCTTTTTCGCTATCACCTTTTTTTGTCATAAAATATTAGATTTTTTCTAGTTAAATTTTTTCTGGTCTTTTCTCAATAACTTCATCAATTAAGCCAAATTCTTTAGCTTTTTCTGGGGACATAAAATTGTCGCGCTCCATTGACTTTTCAATTACAGAAAGCTTTTGACCAGTGTGTTTTACATAAATTTCATTTAATCTTCTTTTTAAAGCCAAAGTTTCTTGAGCATGAATTTCAATGTCGGTTGCTTGACCTTGATATCCGCCAGAAGGTTGATGAATCATTATGCGTGAGTTTGGTAAACAGAATCTTTTTCCAGCAGCACCAGCAGTTAAAAGTAATGAACCCATAGAAGCAGCTTGACCTATGCAAAGCGTTGCTACATCGGGTTTGATATATTGCATTGTGTCATACATGGCAAGGCCAGAAGTTACAATTCCTCCGGGAGAATTGATGTAAAAATAAATATCTTTTTTTGGATCTTCTGATTCGAGAAATAATAACTGAGCCACAATTAAAGAAGAAACTTGATCGTTCACCGGACCAGATAAAAAGATGATTCGTTCTTTCAAAAGTCTTGAGTAAATATCAAAAGATCTTTCACCTTTTGCGGTTTGTTCAACAACCATAGGAACCAAGTAGTTGGCTTGGTCTAATATTTTATCTGACATTTTTTTGGAGATTTATTTTTGAGAAAAATTCAACCCCAAGTTAGAAATTGAAAAAATTAAAGCAACCCTATTGAAACTTGTTTGATGAGTCATAGTTTTAGAAAAGATTTTTAAATTTAATTATGAGGAAAAAATGGAAGAGAATAAAATTTCTGAGCAAAATAACGAAGAGTTGCAAACCGAAAAAACAAATTTAGCAGAAGATAAAAGTGCAGAAGAAATTGCGGATCTAAAACAAAAATTAACAGAAGCGAATGAAAAAATTCTACGTGCTTTAGCTGAGGTAGAAAATATTCGCAGAAGATCAAAAGAAGAAGTAGAAAAAGCTTCTAAATTTGCCATTTCAAATTTTGCAAGTGACCTTGTTGTTGTGGTAGAAAATTTCTTCTTAGCAAGTAGTAACGCGCCAAATGAAGAAATTGCCAAAGTTCCAGCAATTAAAAACTATGCAGATGCAATTTTGATGACAGAAAAAGAGCTGCTTAAGATTTTAGAAAAAAACCACATTAAAAGAATTTTTCCGCTCAATGAAAAATTTAATCATAACTTTCACGAAGCTTTAACCCAAATTGAAAGCGATGCTGAAGAGGGAGTTGTTGTTCAAGTAATTCAGGCAGGATATTCAATTTCAGATCGACTAATTCGCCCAGCTTTAGTTGGAGTTGCAAAAGCGAAGATAGCGTCTTAACAAAATACTTGCAAAAAAGAGGTCGACAAATAAGTTGCGCCACCCTTGTTTTTGGCAAGGATATCTTTGCTAGAGATAAGATATGTGGGATCATAGCTCAGTTGGTTAGAGCAGGATGCTCATAACGTCTTGGTCATAGGTTCGAGTCCTATTGATCCCACCAAAAAGCCTCGGCTTTTGCGCCATTTGCGGCGGTTTTTTGTTTTCTGTGGTGCGCGCGTACTGTTTGTACGCTTACCCTCCTCTAAAACAAAAGAACCTTGCAACTGACACAAAATCCTCGCTTTTAAAGCTTCGGCTTTTGCGCGCTGGCGTCGTTGCTCCAATTATTTGCGGTGCGCACGTACTATTTGTACGCTTACGCTCCTCGAAATTGGTGCGCCTAGCCATCACTCAAAATCCTCGCTTTTTTCTACTAAAGCTTCGGCTTTTTAGTCACGGCGTCTTGTGGTGACTCGGTTGCGTTCTTAAAAGTCTGTGACCACTGGTTCTTGGGTTAAGGCAATCTACCTTTGAATCTGCTTAATAATTTAAATTTAAAAAATGACATGCCAAAAATGAAAACAAACAGTAGTGCCAAGAAGCGATTCAAGGTTACTGGAACTGGGAAGATCGTCCATAAACAGGCCGGAAAACGACATAATTTGGGTAAAAAAAGCCAAAGTCGTATCAGAAAATTGCGTAAAGGCGCAGTGCTTTCTGAAGGTCATGCAGCGAGTGTTCTTAAGCATAAAATGCCTTACAATCGCTAATTAAAATTTAAAAGGAGCTTCCCATGAGTCGTGTAAAAAGAGGCGTTACTAAAAAAGCCAGACATAAAAAAATTCTAAAAATGGCGAAAGGCTATCGAGGCCGCGCCAAAAATTGTTACCGCGTTGCAATTGAGAAGGTTGAAAAAGCTTTGCAATATGCTTATCGCGATCGTCGTACTAAAAAAAGAGACATTCGCGCTCTTTGGATTCAGCGTATTAATGCCGCAGTGCGTGAGCATGGATTGGTTTATTCAAGATTTATTAGCGGTTTGAAAAACGCTAAAATTGATTTAGATCGTAAAGTTCTTTCTGATCTTGCAATTCGTGAGCCAGAAACTTTCACTAAAATTGTTGAAAAAGCCAAAGCTGCTTTGAAGTAATTTAAAAAAGAGTCGGTGCCTTTTAGGCATCGGCTCTTTTAGTTTTTATCAACTAATGAAACTTTACAACGCTCTAGTCAAAAAAAATGAAGAAGGAAAAATCTCTGATGCAAAATTGCTCAAAGAAGGTTTTTCCTTTTTTGC